>CAZZML010000225.1:0-5473 GCA_964654735.1 uncultured Roseivirgaceae bacterium
GGTAAAATGAAGAAGTTGAACTACGATATCGTGTATTTTATTGGTGTGGGTGGCATCGGTATGAGTGCGCTTGCACGTTGGTTCAATGCTACGGGTTATGGGGTGTTTGGTTATGATAAAACTTCTACTGAGTTAACAAATGCACTAGAAAAAGAAGGGGTTGCTATTCATTTTAATGATGATGTAGTTAACATACCTGCCAATGCAACTAAGGAAAACACCTTAGTTATTTATACCCCTGCAATACCAACAAATCATAAAGAATTTGCCTTTTTTAAAGCAGGCAGCTTTACAATTAAAAAGAGAGCAGAAGTACTAGGTGATATTAGCCGAAACCACTTTACCGTAGCAGTCGCTGGTACGCATGGAAAAACTACTACTTCTTCTATGATTGCTCATCTTTTACACTTTGCAGGAGTAGATATTACAGGCTTTATCGGTGGAATTGCCACCAATTTCGATTCGAACTTAGTGATTGGCAAAACTGATAAAGCCATAGCCGTAATTGAAGCAGATGAGTTTGATCGTTCTTTCTTGCACTTATCTCCAAATATTGCCGTGGTAACTTCTACCGATGCAGATCATTTGGATATTTATGGAAATGGGGAAGCACTGAAAAATAGCTTTAAAGCATTTATTGATAAACTTGCCAAAGATGGGAAGTTACTGATTTCTCAAAAGGCCAATGAGTCACTTGACTTGAGTTTTGGGTCTGAATATGGACTAAGTGGCAGCAAAATTAGAGCAGAGCATATCAAAATAGGAGAGGGTATATTTATTTTCAATTATGTAGATGAAAATGCGAATATTGACGGTTTAGAGTTAAGCCTTCCTGGTTTTCATAATGTAGAGAATGCATTGGCGGCTATTAGAGTAGCCTTGCTTTTACAAGTGCCTGAACAAAAAATAAAAGAGGGTATAGCTGCTTATCAAGGAGTTAAAAGAAGATTTGAGTTTATATTTAAGTCTCCTTCTAAGATATTTATTGATGATTATGCGCATCATCCAGAAGAACTGAATGCGTTTATCAAATCGGCAAAGGCCTTATATCCGAGTAAAAAACTCACAGTTATTTTTCAGCCTCATTTGTTCAGTAGAACAAAAGATTTTTCTTCTGGCTTTGCAAAAGCTTTAGACCAAGCCGACCAAGTTTGGTTATTGGATATTTATCCTGCCAGAGAATTACCAATGGAGGGCGTTACTTCTGAATTGATTCTTAGCCGGATGGAGTTGAAGGATAAGAAACTTATCAGCAAGGAAACGGTAATTGATGAAATTGAGAATTCTGATTTTGAAGTATTAGCAACTTTAGGTGCTGGAGATATTGACCGTTTGGTACCTGAAATTAAAGACATGTTACTAAAAACAGAAGCCCATGCGTAAACACTTTAAAACCATATCGTGGGTGGCAGGGGTGCTAATAATAAGCACATTGCTTATTGGTTTCGAATCAGTAGAAAGTAATAGCAAGGTGTGCAACGACATTATTATAACTATTGACAATCAGTTTGAGAACCATTTTGTAGATGATAATAACATTTTAGATCTAATCACGTTAAACGGCACCGAAATTATTGAAGGAGCTCATGTGAGCAAACTCAATCTTCGTGAAATTGAGCAGCGTTTAGTGGAAGAGCCGTTCTTAAATAAAGCAGAAATATATGTAGATCATTCTGGTAATATGATGGTTCATGTAGGCTTGAGAAGACCGATGGCAAGGGTGGTTCGCTATAACGGACCAGATGCATATATTGGTGAAGATGGACAAGTTCTGCCCGTTTCGGCTAAATATAGCAGGAGAGCAATAATTATCACTGGCGAACAATCCAAAGAGCTATCTGAGCAAATCAATATTGTAGATGGTGAATATGCCAATTTATACAAGTTGATTCAATATATAGTGGACGATGAGTTTTTAAAGGCTCAAATAGCTCAAATTAAACTAATTAAAAATGGAGAAGTAATTCTTTACCCACAAGTAACCAAGCAGTACATAGAGTTTGGAAAAATAGAGGATATAGAAACGAAATTTAAAAAATTGAGATTGTTCTACGATAAAATTCTACCTAGAAACGGTTGGAATTCTTACAGCAAAGTTAATCTCAAATATAAAAACCAAATCATTTGCGAATAAACCCAAATTATAACGATATGGACACAGACAAAATAGTAGTAGGACTTGATATTGGCACCACAAAAATTTGTGCCATGGTCGGCCGTAAAAATGAGTACGGAAAATTAGAAATTCTGGGTACAGGCAAGGCTGTTTCCGATGGAGTAATCCGCGGTATAGTTATCAATATAGATAAAACTACTAAAGCTATTGAAAAAGCCATTGCTGAAGCCGAAGAACAATCGGGCATAAATATTAATGTAGTTAACGTAGGTATTGCTGGTCAGCATATAAACAGCATGGTTACCCATAATGGCATCACTCGTAAAACTACTGATGAGGAAATTACAGTAGATGATGTACTTCGATTAACCGAAGAACAATACCGAACGGTAATAGCTCCTGGTAGTGAAATAATACACGTAATGCCGCAAGATTATATTGTGGATTACGAAGATGGTATTAAAGAACCAGTGGGAATGTCAGGCGTTCGTTTAGAAGCTGATTTTCATATAATTACGGCTCAAACAAATGCCATAAATAATATTAATAAATGTGTGAAGCGGGCAGGGTTAGAAACGGATAATTTGATACTAGAACCTATTGCCTCGAGCATGTCAGTATTGAGCGATGAGGAAAAAGAAGCAGGTGTTTGCTTGGTAGATATTGGTGGTGGTACAACTGATGTGGCCATTTTTTACGATGGTATTATTCGCCATACGGCAGTAATTCCTTTTGGAGGCAATATTCTTACTTCGGATATAAAGCAAGGGTGCCAAGTGCTTAATAACCAAGCAGAATCGCTTAAAACTAAGTTTGGAGTGGCCATTGCAGAGCAAGCAAATCCTAATGAAATTATTGCTATTCCTAGTTTGCGTAATCGACCACCAAAAGAAATTTCGGTTAAAAACTTAGCGCATATTATTGAAGCCAGAATGGAAGAAATTATTGAGCATGTACATGCCGAAATAATTAATAGCGGATATGAAGGAAATTTAGCGGGAGGCATTGTGCTTACAGGTGGAGGTTCGCAATTACAATCGGTAAAGCAATTGGTGGAATATATGACAGGCGTAGATGTGCGTATTGGGCATCCGAACGAGCATTTAGGCAAAAGCACTTCCGATATTAAATCACCTATGTATGCCACTTCAATTGGGCTTGTATTATCAGGTTTTATGGATATTGACGACAGGCAAAATACGTATGAAGAGCTTACCTCTTCAACTAAGAGAGAGGAAAATAGTGCTACTGACAATGCAAAATCATTTGTACAGAAAATACTAGCTAAAACAAAAGGATTATTAATTGATGATATGGATAATGGAGAATACTAATAATAATTTTCTATTAACCGATAACTAATAACAAACTAAAATAGAAACCAAAATTTAAACATTATGTCTGACAACATGTACAATTTTGAAATTCCAAAACACCACAAATCCATTATAAAGGTAATTGGTGTAGGAGGTGGAGGCAGTAATGCCGTTAACCACATGTTTAACCAAGGAATCAAAGATGTGGAATTTGTGGTGTGTAACACCGATTCACAAGCTTTGAAAAATAGCCCTGTGCCTAATAGGCTTCAGATTGGGATTAATCTGACTGAAGGACTAGGAGCTGGAGCTAATCCTGAAAAAGGTGAAAATGCAGCGATTGAAAGCAAAGACGAAATCCGTGAAATGATTGGTGGTGACACCAAAATGCTTTTTGTAACGGCTGGTATGGGAGGAGGAACTGGTACCGGTGCCGCTCCTGTTATTGCTAAAATTGCAAAGGATATGGATATTTTAACCGTGGGTATAGTTACGGTTCCATTTGCTTTTGAAGGTAAAAAGAAAATGAAGCAAGCCGAGTTGGGTATTACTCAATTAAAGGCAAATTGTGATACTGTTCTTGTTATTCTTAATGATAAATTGAGAGAAGTATATGGCAATTTGGGAATTAATGAGGCCTTTGCAAAGGCGGATAACGTGCTTACAAACGGTGCTAAAAGTATAGCAGAAATTATTACAGTTACGAGCCATGTAAATGTGGATTTTGAGGATGTAAGAACCGTAATGCATAATGCAGGAGCTGCGGTTATGGGTTCTGCCACAATGGAAGGTGATGACAGAGCATTACGAGCAGCAGAAGGATCACTAACTTCTCCTTTATTGAATAATAAAAACGTACACGGTGCCAAGAAAATACTGCTTTCTATTATATCAGGAGAGCAAGCGGAACTTCAAATGGATGAATTAACTGTAATTACAGAGTATATTCAAGATATGGCAGGCGATGAAGCTGAGATGATTTTTGGTCATGGGGTTGATGCTGAATTGGGTAGCAATATTAGAGTTACTGTAATTGCAACAGGTTTTGAGGAATCTGGAGATAACGGATTAGACATTGGGTCTGAAAGGAAAGTGTATGATTTAGATTCTGAAAAGCAGGTGACAATGTTTAATACAGGTGAAACAACTTCAATTTCTCCCGATAGTTATCGAGATGAGATCATCACAACCGTTGATAAATCTTTAAATGAACCACCTGCTGTCCCAACACCTGAAGATGAATTTTCTAAAGGCTTCCGATTTGATATGAATGAGAATGATGGATCTGAGGAAAGTGATTTGCTTGGAAATGAAGAAGAGGAAGAAATGACCGTTCGTGTTCAAAATACTAGTCAGGATACTGATTACAATCTTTCTTCAACACGCAAAGAAATTCTGGATCATAAAAGGAGAGAGCGTGTAGATAAGTTGGTTGCAAATAATTTTACTAATAAAGAGGAGAATTATAAAACCAAATTTGAGGTGCCTGCTTTTGAGCGTAGAAAGGTAAAATTTGATGATGTACCTCATTCTTCGGAACGGAATATATCTCGTTTTAACTTAAATGATGATAATCATATACTAGGGAACAATAGGTTTTTACACGATAATGTGGATTAAATTATAGTACAAATTTATTAATGAAACTGCCGTTTGTAAACGCAAACGGTTCGTATCGAGTATTGGGTTTATTCGATTGAAATTGCCTTGGTTCCAGCAAGTCAGACTGCTTGGAGCCGGGCAATTTTTTTATGAAAGGAGGTTTTTACTTTCTTCTTTTTATGCTGACGAAGAGCCTGCCCCGTTTTTTCGGGGAAGCATCTTCTACTAAACAATTCAACAGTGAGATTGGGGTTATTACTTTTAAAGGCGATGGAAGATTCTTCGGCTTGTTGCCTCAGAATAAAAAAAAGAAAGGCGAGCGTTTTTGCCATTGATATTGATTTTTCGTAAAGAAATGGAAGTGCTCTACTGTTTTTTTATGGTCCTAACTCATCTTCACCATTTTGCTAATATAGTTGCTATAATAGTACTTTAATTG
>CAZZML010000226.1:0-5440 GCA_964654735.1 uncultured Roseivirgaceae bacterium
GTAATTAATAATCATTAAGTCTTATTTTAGTGTTTTAATCCTCTGATTTAAAATGCTTGGCAAAAATATTTTTAAATTAATTCAGTCCTTTTTATTTATACTATTGCTGCCTTTTTGTGGAATAGCACAAGATACCACTTTTGTTAAGCTTAGGGCTGCCTTGGACACGGTTACAACGGATAATAGGAGGGTAGATATTTGGATTGAGTTGGCTGATATTGTATCAGAAAATTCGATAGATGAAGCCAGAGTATATTTGGATAGTGCCGAAGAATTAGCCAAAAAAAATGATTATGTTGGAGGTATAGCCAGCCTTAATAAAGGGCGAGGCTCTCTTTTTATTTTGGAAGGAAAATATGCCTTAGCATTGGATAAATTGGGCACAGCTCAATCTATGTTCAGGCAGCTAAACGATAGTTTGAAACTAGCTAAAACCTATCTTTTATTAGGTAATATTTATTCCATCAGTGATAATTACAAAGAGTCCCTGAGATATTACAGGAACGCCCAATCACTTTTCGAAGAATTGGAAGATTACAAGTTGCAAGCTGCCATAAATAATAATATAGGGAGCATCTATTGGAAACAAGGGCTACTAGACAGTGCCTCATTATTTTTTAATAAGTCGCTACTAACTTATTTAGACTATGACGACCAAGAGAAATTAGCAACCAATTACACCAATATTGGATTAATTTATGCTGGACAAAATAATTTTGAAAAAGCAATAGAGTATTATAAGAAAAGCAATAAAGCATTTATTGAGCTTAATAGAACCTATAATCAATCTATTAATTATTTAAATATAAGTGATGCCTATATGAATATGGGCGATTATGATAAGGCAAATGAAAATATTAATAAGTCAATTGAAATTGCAGAAAGAGAAGGATATAGGTCATTATTAGGCGTTGAGTATTACACGGTTGGAGAGATAAGTGAAAAACGAGGGGAGTACAAAGACGCCTTAAAATGGTTTAAAAAATCGGAAACAATCGATGATTCTCTTTTGAATTCAGAGACTAACTCCGCACTTATTGACCTCCAAACACAGCAACTCGAAGAAATTCAGCAGCGTGAAATTGAAAAAATTCAACAGATTAATGAAGGGAATTTAAAAGCAGAGAAGCTGAAGAATACACTATTATTAGTAATTCTAGGATTTATTCTAATTCTGCTACTTGTGGCCACTTCTTATTTTTATAAAAGGGCAAAAGTGGCCAGGCAGATTAATGAACAAAACTTGCAAATATTAAATCAAAAGTCTAAAATATACCAGCAAGCAAAATCCATTGCAGATAAAAATGAAGCACTTCTTGAAAAAAATGCCAAACTCGAAGAACTGAACGAAGAGAAAAGCTACATTATGAATGTGGTGGCTCACGATTTAAAAAGTCCTTTAAATCAGATACAAGGTTTAGCTGAAGTAATTCGTTTGGAAGAAGGAGATTTAACGTCCTCTCAACTAGAATGTTTAACTAATATTTCAACTTCTTCGGAAAGACTAAGTAAGATGATAAATCGGATTTTAAATACCCGGGCTATTGATTCGGAAAATGCCGATTATCAGGCCAGTAATGTTAAATTAATGCCTATTATTCATCAGGTTATTAATAATTTTCAGCCATTGGCAGACCAAAAAAACATCAATATTTCTATTAATAATTTTAGTGATTCTCCACTGGTAAAGGGAGATAAGCATCATATTCAACAGGTAATTGAAAACATTATATCTAATGCCATTAAATTTTCACCTGCCAATAAAAAGGTAGGTGTCAAAATTAAAATAGGAGATAATAGAGCTGTGTTAGCCATTAAAGACCAAGGGCCTGGTTTAACTGAAGAAGACCATAAAAACCTGTTTGTGGAGTATGCTAACCTAAGTGCCCAACCTACAGGTGACGAAACTTCTACGGGTTTGGGGCTATCCATTGTTAAGAAATATGTGGATTTAATGGAAGGAAATATTTGGTGTAAAAGCACCCTAGGGAAAGGAGCTACCTTTTACCTTGCTTTTAATTTGGCGTAGCGATACTTTCTTATTTCATATAATATCATAACCAGTACGGCTACAAACTCAATTGCTACAATGGGCATAATTTCCTGAAACCCTATTGCAGAATACCCAGCATAAGTGCCCATTATTAACAGGCTCCACAGGAACCCAAACTTATAACGTGTTATTGTGCCAAACAGAATAGCCAGTGCAATGTACCAAGGGTGGAGGATAAGAGAAAAGAGTGCAAAAATCGTTGAAATCCATAAAAAAGTTTCTGAGAGCAGTGCTTTTCTATAATAGGAAGTAAAAGAAATAATAAGAATAGAAACAGTAACTCCCAAAGCAAACAGTTTGCCTATAAGGGCAATCATATTATAGCCGTTAACCCAATAGCCCATTTGCCTAAAAGCATAATAAATGCCGGCATTAAATTCGAACTTTTGGTAGTAAAGCAATAAACTGTTTTCAATGCCTCTAAAAAAGGAAGCATCTAATAATGGCGCAAAAACAATTATTAAGCTCAAAGTGAAAACCACTAGGAAACGGATGTTATCTTTCAACTTCAACCGAAGTAAAATGGCTGGTAGAAACATGAGTGGTATTAGCTTAGCAGCTACTGCCATTGCTAGTGCAAATGCAGCCCAATTCCAGTTTTGTTTCATATAATAACCTAAGAAAAGCATTAGGAAAAAGATCATTAAGGCCTCGTGGTGGAGATTACCAACCAACTCAATAATGATGAGTGGGTTTAAGGCATACCAGGCAATGTTTTTAACATCTATTTTAAAAGCTTTAAGTACATAAGGAAATAGAAAAAGTGTACCTGCTTCAGCAGCAATATGAGCAACCCTCATAATTACTCCGCTTAACCAAATAGAGTCAGAGGCGAGCCAGGCAGCCACCCAATTAATAAATTGTGGAATGGGAGGATAAACCGTGTAGTGCGTGGGCGAGTTGATAAGATTGAATAACTCGGTATTTATGCCAAAAGGAGCTTCATCCGGGTGCTCCATATAATAGGTTGGCAACTCAGCAAAAGGATTTATACCATTAAACCAAAGCCGTCCATCCCAAATAAACCGGTAAAAATCATCGGAAAGCATAGGAGTAGAGAATAAGAATAGAAGTCGAAAAAAGATACCTAGATAAATAAGCTGCCTAACAGAAAATTGTTCTTTTTGATTAACCAAGTAAAAGTAAGCTCCGAAAATGAGGGCAAAAGTGCTGAGCAGTTTTAAGGTTTCCTGTCGTTCTATGCCATAACCAATAAAGAGGTAGCCTAATATAGAAAGCCCAATTGCCAACCAAGGCCACCCTTTATTATTATGTTGGTTAGGCATAACGGGCACCTTTAATCGATTGGTAGCTTACGGTGAGTAAACCCGTAGCCAACATAGCATGAAAAGGAACCAGTCCAATGTCTTTAATAAAATAGGCTAGTACAATACCGGCTACAAAATAAATTCCCAACAAAAGCTCAATTAAGGTATTTCCATCAATTTTTTGAGATAAATACTTATTTCCGGTAATCTTAGCTTCTCTGTTTGTTGAATTAAATTTGGGAGTTCTAATGAATGGTGTCTTTTTACCAAATAATCCCTCTAAAACAGCCATTGCATTATGATACGAGAGCCCCATCGAAATGGTCATAAAAGTGAAAAAAGAAGGGATGAATCGGTCTGTAGATTTAGTATAGGGAGCTTTTTTAGTGGAGACCCAAAAGAAGAACCCAATGGACATAAAACCAATTAATAAGATACTTGCAATATGGAAATAGAAATCAATTTCGGGGTGAAGGTATTTAATGTATAAAACGGGTAAACTAATAATGCCACCAATAAGTAGCAAAACAAAAATGCTGCTGTTTAGCAAATGAAAAGTAGCATGTAGCTTTGTTTTTAATGGCAATGAAGAACTAAAAACCTTGCCCAAATTTTTGACTGCTGTTTCAGCAGCTCCTTTATTCCATCGGTATTGTTGCGATTTAATAGCAGGCATTAAAACGGGCAATTCGGCAGGGCTCTCAACCTCTTCCAGATACTTAAATTCCCATCCTTTAATTTGGGCACGGTAGCTCAAATCCAAGTCTTCGGTTAAGGTTTCTGCGCTCCAACCACCGGCATCTTTAATGCACGATTTGCGCCACACCCCGGCAGTGCCATTAAAATTAATAAAGCTTTTGGAGAAATTTCGACCTGTTTGCTCTACCGAAAAATGGGCGTTTAAAGCAAAAGCCTGAACTTTTGTAAAGAGCGAATATTCTTTGTTAATATGCCCCCATCGGGTTTGAATCACTCCAATATTAGCCTTGTTAAAGTGAGGAATTGTTTTTAGCAAAAAGTTGCCTGGAGGCAAAAAATCGGCATCAAAAATGGCGATAAATTCTCCTTTGGCTTTTTTTAGTCCATATTCTAAAGCACCTGCTTTAAAACCTGTGCGTTTTGGTCTTTGAACGTGTTGAATATTTATTCCTTGACCTTGATATTCTTTAATTTTTGCTGCAACCATTTCTACCGATTCATCCGTAGAGTCGTCAAGTACCTGAATCTCTAGTTTATCGTTAGGGTAATCAAGTTGGCAGACAGAATCTATGAGTCGTTCTATAACGTATTTTTCATTATAAACAGGCAACTGAACGGTTACAAAGGGGAAGTCTTCCAACATAGGAGTTGGATTCTTCTTTTTCTTATGGGCTTTGAGATAAGCAAACGTTAAGTGTAATTGACCCATACTGTAAACAAACAGCAATAGCATAACGAGTAGGTAGAGCCCAAGGATAAAAATTTCGTACCAGGCCATTATAAATACTTAAATAAGGTGAAGATAATTTTATAGCCAGCCATTATGGTGCCTTTTACCGTGCCTGAAACTTTAGAAAATCCAATTCGTTTTCGGTAATTCACAGGTACTTCAACCGATTTAATTTTTTGTTTGGCAGCCTTAATTTGCATTTCTACAGTCCAGCCATAATTGCGATCCATCATATTTAGCTTGTTTAATGCAGAAAGTGTAATGGCTCTAAAAGGGCCTAAATCGGTAAATTTTACACCGTAAAACAAATGCAATATTTTTGTGGCCAGCCAATTGCCAAACACCTGTTGAGGTGTTAAGGAGCCTGCTTCTTTTTGCCCTAAAGCACGAGAGCCAATTACCATTTCAGCTTCACCGGTTAGTATGGGGTTTATTATAATATTCATTTCACTTGGATAATCGGAGTAATCTCCATCGAGAAAAACCACAATATCCGTTTTGTCTTTTAATTTATTTATATACTCAATCCCTTTTAAACAGGAAGCACCATAGCCTTTTTCGTTTTCAACCAAAACAGTTGCACCGGCTTTTTGGGCTACATCACTTGTGTTATCACTTGATCCGTTATCGCATACTATTATTTCTTTTACTATCGAACTTGGAATTTCTTCTATAACTTTTGCTATCGAT
>CAZZML010000227.1:0-5435 GCA_964654735.1 uncultured Roseivirgaceae bacterium
GTTCCATAGCTTGGCATAATGTAGAATGGCTTCCTTTAGTTTTTCTCCATTTTTTTCTATGAGTTCTACCGGTATAAATTTCAATCCCTTATCCGTTGCCCCATTAAAATTATTAAACCTGCTCCAAAGCAATTGGGTAACTTTACCCGGAAATGTAGATGCCAATGCACCATCAGCAGGATTGTCTTCCCGATTAAAAATAATTCCTGCTTCGGTAGTATTAGAAATTACAATTTCTAATTCAGGCAAAAGGGCAAGGGCATCGTACGCTTTTTTGTTTTTAAATGGATTTATGGATTTTTGAACACAGCTAATTAAACGGGTTTCGCTGGTGGCTTTGCCGTTTACTAACCCACGGTATATATGGTGGTATAAATTGTCTTGTTTTTGCAGTAGGTCGGTCATCCCGTGGGCAATGGGTTGTACTACAGCTACTCCGCTGTTGTATCCATCTGCATTCATTTTATCAATCATCCAATCGGCAAAAGCCCTTAAAAAATTACCTTCACCAAATTGGAGTATTTTAATGGGTAGCCCGGTAGTGGGTACTGTTTTTCTATTTAATTCTTGCATGTGTTCCCTTTTCTTTCATCTGTTTTTGAATTAATGGATGAATGATGAAATGATTGAATGGTTTTCATTGCCCTATAACTCATTATCGCATTCTTTCATTGTTTATCATTCTCTCATTTCTTTTTAATTAGCAAATCAAAACCAAAATAATTTTTGGCATTCGTATAACAAATATTTTCTACCATGGTACCTAGCAGTTCCATATCGTTTGGCAACTCACCGTTTACAACATCGGTGCCTAATAAATTACACAATATTCGCCTAAAATACTCATGCCTGGGAAAGGATAGAAAACTTCGGGAATCCGTAAGCATACCTATAAACAGGCTTAAAAGCCCCATGCTCGAAAGTGAGTTCATTTGATTTTCCATCCCCATTTTTTGATCCATAAACCACCAGCCTGTTCCAAACTGGATTTTCCCAATGGTGTGGCCATCATTAAAATTACCAGCCATGGTGGCAAATAAATCATTATCTCGTGGGTTGAGGTTGTACAGAATTGTTTTTGCCAGTTGGTTGGTATTATCTAAGGTGTTTAAAAATGTAGATAAAGGAACGGCATGGTTAAAATCACCGATGGAGTCATAGCCGGTATCTGGCCCGAGTTCGCGCAGGCCACGATCGTTATTATTTCGCAATGCACCTAAATGAAATTGTTGTGTCCACCCTTTGGCATGGTACATTTTGCAAAGCTCCAGCAAAATGTAAGCTTGAAGCTGTTCTGTTTCCGTGTGTGTAAGCGTTTTTCCTGCCCTTACTTTCTCAAAATTGGAGGCAATACCTGCGTTATTTGTAGATAACATTGGGATGGTGTTAAACCCTAAATCTGACAGGCGGCATCCATGTTGGTTAAAAAAATCGACTCTTTTTTGCAGGGCTAACAGTAAATCATCCAGGGTTTTTATACTGCTTTTTGTACTTTCTTCTAATTTTAAGAGGTAGGTATTATAGGATGCTGGATTATCAACGCCTAATGCTTTGTCGGGTCTAAAAGTTGGTAAAACCTTTATGTTAAAATTTGATTTTTTTATTTGTTGGTGATAGGTTAAATTATCAGTGGGGTCATCGGTTGTGCAAAGCAGTTTTACATGCATTTGGCTTAATAACCCTTGGCAGCTAAACTCTGCTGTTTGCAATTTTTCAGAGGTGCTATCATAAATATTACTTGCAGTTTTTTGGTTTAACAGCTCGTTGATACCAAAATAACGCTGTAACTCAAGGTGGCTCCAATGGTAAAGCGGGTTTCTGAGGGTAAGTGGTGCAGTGGCACCCCATTTCAGAAATTTTTCTTTATCCGATGCATTGCCTGTTATGTATTTTTCGTCAATGCCATTGGCACGCATGGCACGCCATTTATAATGGTCGCCTTCGAGCCATGCTTCTGTAATCGTAGTAAATTGCCTATTTTCTGCAATTTGTTGGGGTGGCAGGTGATTATGATAATCAATAATGGGCATTTTTTGCGCATAATTGAAATAGAGTTCTTCAGCTATTTTATTGGTTAGTAAAAAATCTTTTCCTAAAAATCCTTTCATTTTTTAATGATGTTATTATGCAGTAAATTCCACTTTTGGCTATGGATTATTGTCTTTATGAATTAATGCTTTAGTTGTGCTTAATCTATTGTTTTTACTCCATATTATTTTAATTGCCCTAACATATTTATTTTGAACAAACTATTTGCGTGTACGTTAACACTATTTCAAAAGTACTATATTGCACTAAAATTTAAAATGAAACCAGTATTTCTTTTCACATAAAAATGGCAGTTAGCATTACCATTAAGGAAATTGCAAGAAAGGCAGGGGTATCTATTGGTACCGTAGATCGCGTACTTCACAACAGAGGCAGGGTAGCTGAGGCTACCAAAAGCAACGTATTAAAGATTGCAAAAGAAGGTAATTATTCATCTAATATTTATGCCCGTAACTTAAAGCTGAATAAAACCTATAACATTGCGGTTGTACTACCCCCCGAAAATTTTTACTGGGAAAAGCAAAAAGAAGGGATTAAGCAAGGTATAGCAGCGTATGAATCTATGGGCTTTACCCAAAATGAATACATACTGCAAGAAACAGACGATCAAGCACTAGCGGATACCATTGAACTAGTTCTGGCAACCAAGCCGGATGGGATTATAATATCGCCAGGTTTTTTTCACCAGGATAGCAAGGCGTTGGATGCGCTTAAAATCAGCAAGACTCCCTATGTGTTTGTAGATTCGAATATAGCCAACGGGGGCAATCTGACTTTTATTGGGCAGGACTCTTTTAAGAGTGGGCAGGTAGCTGCAGGCTTGTTAGACAAAGGTTTTTGCGACACTTATGAGCTCTTTATTATTACTTTTTCCAGAAGAGATTTGGTTCAAAAGACTATTTTATCAAGAATTAAGGGCCTAAGGCATTACTATGCTCAAAACTCGAATGCCGCTATTAATATACATGAAATAAACCTTGAACAGGATAACATAACCATAGCGCAGTTGATGGATATGCTTATAGCAATTAAAAAGCCAGTTCACTTATTTGTACCTAATTCTAGTTCTCATTTACTGGGTTTGGCATTATTGCCTTTAAAAAATCAATTGAAATTGCGTTTTGTAGGTTACGATTTGTTCGATGTTAATGAAAAGCTGCTGGAAAATGGGGTATTGGATTATATTATTCACCAAAATCCACAGATGCAGGGAAAATTGGCTGTGCAAGCTCTGTACCAACACCTTGTGTTAGCTATGGAAGTTGAGTTAAACCAGTATATGCCATTGGATATAATCACAAAGGAAAATCTGGAGTATGCCAATGGTTAATGAAGATTTGACCATTTTAACCTAAAGTATCCCAAGGTTTTAGAGTGGTGTTACCGACTTTACACTAAAACCAGAATGAGCATCTTCCTAAAGAGGTTGTTTTCGAAATATGTGGAAATTATTTTTCTAATTACTAATCAGGTGCTACTTTTGTAACGTAGCGTTAACGTACACGCATTTTATATTTAATTTTAGAATAAACCTTTAATTTGCCTATGAAAAAAGTAGTAACATTTGGAGAAATAATGCTAAGGTTGTCGCCTACGGGCTTTCTTAGGTTTTCACAAGCAAATTCGTTTGATGTTGTATATGGAGGAGGAGAATCTAATGTGGCCGTGTCGTTAGCAAATTACGGTGTACCTGTCGATTTTGTAACCAGACTGCCCCAAAATGATATTGGAGAATGTGCATTAATGGAAATGAGAAAGAGAGGGGTTGGCACATCTAACATTGTATTTGGAGGCGATAGGCTTGGAATTTATTTTTTAGAAACCGGAGCAGTAAGCCGGGGAAGTAAAGTGGTTTACGATCGGGCTCATTCAGCCATTGCCGAAATAAAACCAGGCATGATAAACTGGGCTAAGGTATTTGAAGGGGTAGATTGGTTTCATTGGACAGGTATTACGCCAGCCATTTCGCAAGGTGCAGCCGATGTATGCTTAGAAGCAGTTAAAGTAGCATCCGATTTGGGCATAACCATTTCTACAGATTTGAATTACCGGGCTAAACTTTGGAAGTATGGTGTAGAGCCGGAAGCTATTATGACCGAACTCACTTCCTATTGCGATATTATTTTAGGCAACGAAGAAGATGCCGAAAAACACTTTGGCATTAAACCAGATGGCCTCGATATTACCACACAGGGGCATAATGTTAAAGCAGAAGCTTTTTTATCGGTTTGCCAGCAAATGATGGAAAAATTTCCGAGAGCAAAAAAAGTAATTACTACGTTAAGAGGCTCTATTTCTGCTTCACATAATACCTGGGCAGGGGTTATGTACGATGGCACTAAAATGTACGAATCTACACAATATCAAATTACCGATATTGTTGATAGGGTTGGTGGTGGAGATTCGTTTATGGGAGGCCTTATTTATGGTTTATTAACATACCCTGAAGACGATCAGAATGCACTGGACTTTGCTGTGGCTGCATCATGCTTAAAGCACACCATAAAAGGCGATGCTAACTTGGTTGCCGTAAGCGAAGTGAAAAAGTTAATGGGTGGAGATTCCTCAGGAAGAGTGGCAAGATAAAAGAACTAATAAAACAAAAATGGCAAGATTTACACGAATAGAGGTGGCTCTCAAGATGAAAGAAACCGGGCTTGTGCCTGTTTTTTATCATAAAGATATTGACGTATGCAAAAAAGTACTAAAGGCCTGTTACGATGGTGGCATTAGGGTATTCGAATTTACCAACCGTGGCGAATATGCACACGAAGTATTTACCTTCCTTAATAAATATGCTGCAGAAGCAACTCCTGAAATGATAGTAGGAATAGGGTCTGTAGTTGATGCCGGAACAACTTCTTTGTACATTCAAAACGGAGCTAATTTTATTGTATCTCCTATTCTTAACCCAGAAATGGCAAAAGTGTGTAACCGTAGAAAAATTTCCTGGTCACCCGGGTGTGGTTCGCTTACCGAAATATCTTATGCAGAAGAGTTGGGTGCTGAGGTTGTTAAAATTTTTCCTGGTTCGCAAGTAGGTGGTCCCTCGTTTGTGGCGGCCGTTAAAGGACCTTTTCCTTGGACGAGCATTATGCCTACCGGTGGTGTAGAACCTACCGAAGAAAACTTAGCAGGGTGGTTTAAAGCAGGCGTGCATTGTGTAGGAATGGGTTCGAAACTTTTTGTGAAAAATGCAGATGGAGAAATTGACTATACAGCCTTAACAAGTAAAGTGCAAGAAACACTGGCACTGATTCAGCGGTTAAAATAAAGGGGGAAGTAATATATTTTTTCATTACTTACTAATACTGTCATCCGAGTAAAAATATAACATTAAGAATATCTTAGAAAGACACCCCCTATAGTCCCCTCAAGGGGACATC
>CAZZML010000228.1:0-5432 GCA_964654735.1 uncultured Roseivirgaceae bacterium
AATGGTTGGCAATTGGAATGCGTAATAGATTATTCATGAATTATTCAGGTTAGAAGAACATCCCAAGACGTAAACCTCCATCTAATAAGATTCCTGAATAGTCTATATTAGTCCAGCCTGAATAAGACGTTTTTATGATGGTACCTCCTTCTCCTGTGGAGTATTTTAAAGCTACGCCAAGATATAAGTCTAATAAAAATCGATCAAAAGTTAATTGCCAACCTACATCTACCACTCCACCGTATCGGTTAATAGGTTTTTTAACATCCTGAACATCAAACTGATAGTAAGTTATACCGTTGTCTATGAATGGTACTGCGACTTCTTCAGAATTGGTAAGTGCAAAGTGCTGATAAGATGGGCCAGCAGAAAGGTATATTGAATGTCTTGGTAATCCACTTTTCCAATTAATTTTATTTGATTTATACACTATGTTTTTAAAGTAAACATTTACACCAATTCCTGTCATAGTTTGGTAGTGAGCATAGCTGTCGTCATTATAATAGAAAAAAGGGTTGTTATTATCTATAAAAAACATAGGTGTCACAACAATCCATTGATCTCCATTTTTTATTCTCCTTTCGTAATCGATTCTAATACCACTTATAATGGCGTACTGTGGTACAAAAGAAATTGCATTTTTAGGTTTAATAATTGTACTTAATGATAAACTATCTGTCTGGCCTTTTACAGGAGAGATAGCTGTACAAAGAAAAAATATGGCTATAATTAATGTGTTTAGAGTAGCTTTCATAATTGATTTAAAAAGTAAATTGTCCTATTTGTTTCACATTTGTTGTGTTGGTAACATCAAACTGATAAAACCCATCATCAGCTGTTACTAACAGTTGGTTGTTATAAAAAATAACATCATTGGCTGGTATATTTGGGATGAAGCTTAGTTCTCGGATATCAGACTTATTACTTACATCAAAAATCCTTATTCCTTCATCGCATACGTATAAAATATTATTATTTATAGCCAATCCTTTAGGGCTGGTGAGGGCATACTGTACAATTAATTGTGGACTATTAATATTAGATAAATCTAATATTTGAAGCTCATCATCTGATTCCCCACAGAAATTACCGGAGCGTAAGGTTACATACGCATAGTCTCCATCTGTAACCACAGGATCGCAGGATAGAACGTGTTGGTAATCAGATATAAATTTTGGTAAGCCAGGATTGGATACATCTATTATTAAAACGCCTGTTGTGGAGCCTAAAAACAGATAACTCCCAAACGGGAAAATCGTTTCCAATAAATTTGTATTAAGTTCAAGCTTATGTTTAAATATTATCTCGTTTTCGTTACCTACATCATAGGTAAGTAATGTTGCTTGGTCTATTACATATAAATTATTGCCGGATGTAGCAAATTTAGCGGTGGAGCCTCCTCGCGAAAAGACTCCATCTCTTGAGATAACATTCCCTCCATCATTATAGCAGCTGATTAAGAGAATAATGCTAGCTAAAAGTATTGTATTTAAAGTTCTCATTTTTAGGTTAGTTTTGGTACGGAATCCATCGAACAATTACGGTGTTGGCAGGTAATTTTTTATAAAAATAACTATCACCCCGAGGCTCAGGAGAGGAGATTATAGGTAGCATATTTCTATTTCTTGCAACAATTGCAAAATTACTAAAATCCTGATTTGGTTTTATGCCAATCATATCTACCGCATTATTGGCATAAAGTATATTGCCTTTCATTGCCATATCTGTACAGCCGTCAATTTGTATAAAAGCTATAGTTTTTGAATTGGCAGGGTCGGAATTATCAATGATATGAATACCTTTATATTGTTCAATAAGTAAAATAACATCATTATAAATCCATATTTTACCGGGAGACTCTATCTCACGAGCATCTCCAAGTTTAACAGATGCTTCCATATCTGCTCTGCTCATTAATATGGGTTCGTAATTTGCCGGTTTGGGTGAACTGAATTGAAAGGCCATAAGCATAAATACAGAAATGCCTGCCAATATTAGAACCGGTTTAATTGGTTTTGTTAGCTTTTTCATGGTGGTGGAGTAATTATTGGTAAATATAAATTGTATAACGTTTAAGTGCAATTATTGTTGTTTTGGTAAGCAGGTTTATTTTCGTGTAAGTATTTGTTATGTGCTCTGATAAAATGAATGTAAATTGCTAGATAATTGAGCAAATAAATGCGGTTGATTAAGAAAATATTTTTAGGTCTGGCTATCATTATTTTAAGTGCAATAGCTGTACTTGCAATTGCATATAATATGCTACAGAGCAAAATTCAGTCCAAAGTTGAAGCCTTGGTGAATGAAACGATTGAAGGAGAAATTAAACTCGAAAGCCTCGAATACTCACTCTTTTCCAGTTACCCCAAAATTATTATTGACTTAGATACTTTATTGCTTATTGAGTACAGGAAAGAGGGAGAGCAAGAAGATGTATTAAAACTTTTTGGTTTACATATACAGATTGATGTGAGCGAAGCCATAAAAGGGAATTACCTTGTGGATCAATTCAAATTAGGTGGAGGAGAGGTTAATATAATTACGTATGGAGATAGTTCGGTAAACTTGCTTAATGCAGTGGCTTTAATTGAAGAAAGCAGTAACGAAAGTAAAAATGAGGATGAAGTTTTAAAAGTGCAGCTAACAGAAATACTGCTTGGAGAATTAAATATTAATTATGAGAATCAGATAGCTAATCAAAAAATTTATTCCAAGCTGGGAAAATTATCTTCTAAAATTATCTTAGAAGGCGATTCATTAATAGCTGATTTAGACCTTAGTTATACACTTGACTCTCTCGTAATTGAAGACAAACGAATATTAAAGAATCAAAGACTATTTTATAAATCTTCTTTACATGGAGATTTATCCAAGCCGTTTGTAAAAGTTGCCAATGGAAAAATTAAATTAAACCTTTTAGAGGCAAATATCGATGGGCTATATAATGGACAAGAAAAAGGATTAGTAGATTTTAATATTTGGGCAAAACACACCGATTTATCTGAGTTGGCCAAAATGGAAATTTTTAAGGAAGAAAATTTGCCAAAAATTAAGCATGGTGAATTTGAAATTGATGCTTCGATTAAAGGATATACAGTAGGTGAAGTTCCTTTAATTAAAGCAACAGCAAGTCTTAAAGATTTAGAAATATTCAACAGATTTGGCAAAGTGGTTAACAAAGCAGGGTTTAATCTTTCTTTTAAATCATTAAGCCGTAAAAATTTTAATGATTCACATATTGTAATTGATAGTGTTTCGGTTGAATTAACTTCTGGAGGGTATTTTAGAGCTAAAGCCCTTGTCGATCATTTAAATAAACCTAGATTTAATATTACCTGGGAGGCTTCCGAGCAATTAGAGAATATTGATAAACTGATAAAAATTCCTAAAGTAAAGTCGATAAGTGGAGGAATGGTAACCAAGGGCAATTATACAGGAACTTATACTATAAAATCGCAAATACTAAGTGATTATAGTGGAGCATATAATGTAACCTTTTCAGACGGAAACCTTGTGCTAAAAAAGGGAGATTACCCAATCAGCAACATCAATGGATCAGCATATATGGTTGATGGTGATATCGGTGTTGAAAATCTTAGTTTCGATGCAAACGCTAATTCTTTACTGGTAAATGGAAAGATTAGCAATGCGATTCCATTTGCTTTGGGCGAACCTACTCAACTAGCTGCAACTATTGCAATTAAATCAGATGTAATTACCACCGAAACATTATTGGCATTTGATACAGCTTTGGCAGATAGCAACGCATATATAATTCATGATTTGGATGTAAACCTACAAGCGGAGTTAGCATCTAAAGCATTAGATAATTATAAACTGATACCAACTGGCCAGCTAACAGTTTATAATTTTACAGCACTGGTTGAAGGTGCGCCTACTATTGCTGAGTTTAGTGGAGTTGTTGAAGCAACCCAAAAACTTATTGCCCTCAAAAATTTTAAAGGAATTATCGGTAAAAGTCATGTGGATTTTGGTATAAGTATTTCAAATTATACAGATTTTCTTCAGTCTGATACCGAAGAGCAGATGGTAGTAGATGTCTCGCTAAAGTCGGAACAAATTAATGTAAAGGACTTTTTTACGGTTGATAATAAGTTTGTTTTACCTAAGAGTTATGAAGAGGAAGTGCTTAAAGATGTGGCTGTTAACACCAAAATTATTACAACCAACTTAGAATTACAGAAAACAGAACTACTGCCGGAATTTGAACTGCAAGTTACCGGGCTTCAGTTTAAAACACTTTATACACCTGTTACTTTTAAAGATATTTTTGTGTTTGGCTTGGTAAAAGATAATAATGTGTACATAAACAGTATGTTTGGCAAGTTTGGCCGTAGCGATGTGTTTATGAATGCAGAGTTTGATAATGTAGTGGCAACAAAAGATACCATTACCAGGCCGTTAATTTCAAGGGTTACGTTTAACTCCGGGGTGTTAGACTTAAACGAATTAATTAAGTTAGACGATAGCATTTCACCAGATAAAATTTCAGATGAAAGCATATCTACTAATCCGTTTGCTGATAAATTCCCTATTACTGAATTTCAAGTAAATATTGGTGAACTAAATTATTATGATGCCACTATTAAACAACTTTCGGGCTTATTAAAAATCGAAGAAAATAATTTTATTCATCTCCACGAAATAAAGCTACAATCTGGTGAGTATGGCACGTTCGAATTTGAGGGTGAACTGGATGCATCAAGTCATAAGGAAGCAATATTGAATTCTACCATTAAAATTTCAGATGTTGACCTTTCTAAATTAGATGTTACCTACATTCAAGACGATAAGGAGGTGAAAATAAGCGACCATTTTGAGGGAATGATAAATGGAGAAATTATTGCCAATGTGCCCATTCTACAAGATTTTAGTTTCGATTTAGCAAGACTAACGGGTAAGGTAAAGGTAAAAATGAGTAATGGGGCACTAATTAATTATGCACCTTTAGAAGAAATGGGCAACTATTTTAAAAATAAGGACTTAACTAAAGTTAGATTCGATACCCTTAAAAACATTATGATTTTTAATGCAGGCAAAATTTTGCTTCCGTTTATGACCATCAATACCACACTGGGAACCATCAATTTAATGGGGTTTCAAAACATGGAAAATGATATGGAGTATGATATTCAAGTACCAGTTAAATTAGTTGCCGGCTCTGCATTAAATTCATTATTTTCTTCTAAAAAGGGAGACGATAGAAAGAAGGATAAGATAAAGAAAGCAGGAAAAGGTAAATACATAACGGTACATATTTCCGGTAGTAATGGTGAGTACAGCTTTAAGCTTGGGAAGAAGCATGTGCTCACGGCTCCTCCCGGGTTTAAAGTGGACTAAAAGGGGCTATCAGCTATCAAACTAAATGGTTATTCGCCACAGCGTAGCGAAGGCTCTAAGGCACAAAGTTT
>CAZZML010000229.1:0-5430 GCA_964654735.1 uncultured Roseivirgaceae bacterium
GTTTAATATCAATACACAAAACTTGGAACAGGAATACGATTATATAATTGTGGGTCAGGGCTTGGCAGGTAGTTGCTTGGCTCTTGAACTCACTGATAAAGGAATGAAAGTAATGGTCTTTAATGATCCCAATGGGAACAGCTCATCACGGGTAGCTGGTGGTTTGATAAACCCTATTACTGGTCGAAAAATGGTGCTTACTTGGCGTGCGAATCAATTATTTCCTTTTCTTAAGGAGTTTTATAGAAATGCTGAAAATAGATTAGGGTCTAGTTTTTATCATGAAACCCCAATATACAGACCATTTATTAGTGTAGAGGAACAAAATGAATGGCAAGGGAAAAGTGCAGAACCCAATTTTGAGCCTTTTGTAAAAGAAGTAGTAACAAAGAGTGAAAAAGAACAAGTTGTAGCAGACCCATTTGGAGGGTTACTATTACATGGATCGGGATATTTAGATACTATTACTTTTTTGGAGACCGTAAATAGTTGGTTAGAAGAGGATGGCATGCTCGTTAATGAAAAATTTGATTTTGATTCTCTAAACTTTATTAACGATGATGTCGTTTATAAAAACATTAAAGCTAAAAGAGTAATTTTTTGCAATGGTGTTGAAATTACCCAGAGCAATTATTTTAAAGAAGTTAAATTTAGACCTGTTAAGGGGGAGGTATTGAAAATAGCTATTAATCCAACTTTAAATAAAGTATATAATAGAGGCGTTTTTATTATGCCTCGAAATGGTAGCCATACGGTTGGCTCCAATTATAACCATAAAGATTTAAGTTGGGAGAAAACGGAAAAAGGTAGAACTGAGATTGAGGAAAAATTGCAGTCGTTATTATTAAAAGAGTATAAAGTAGTGGATCATAAAGCAGGAGTTAGACCTTCTGTTTCTGACAGGCGACCTGTACTTGGAAATAGTAGTAAAAAGGAACAATTAGTTATTTTTAATGGTTTAGGAACGAAAGGAGTATCTTTGGCTCCATTTTTTGCCAATCAACTAGCCAATAATTTGGTTAATGGCACCGAAATTGAGAAAGAAGTGAATGTGAATAGGTTTTATTAACAAAAAAAGTACATTTTTAAGAAGTGAGGATATTTGGTTTAATATTTGGTTTAATTTTTTTATCAGCGTCTTACGTGTTTGGTCAGCAAACAAGAGAGGTTTTTGGTAAAAACCGACTGCAATACCTTGATTTTGACTGGAAATACTATAGTAGTGTCAACTTTGATGTGTACTACTATGGGAAAGGAGCTAAAACTGCTCGCAAAGCAACCGAATACCTAGAAGAAGAATTTGAAAGAATTACTGATATAGTTGGTTATAGCCCGTATTTTAAAGCAAAAATATTTATTTATAACTCTGTTGCAGAAATGCAACAAAGCAATGTTGGAGTCAACACATCATCTCACCGAGTTGGAGGGCAAACCGATTTCATTAAAACCTATGTTGAAGTAGCCAACCCAGGTTCAACTGTGGGTTTAAAAGAGGAGCTGGTGTTGGGTTTGTCAGAGCTAATTTTGAATGATATGCTCTTTGGAGGAAGTCTTTCAGATATGTGGCAAAACACTTATCTGATGAGCCTTCCAGACTGGTTTGTTAAAGGTGCCGTTACTTATTTAGCCAAAGGTTGGGATGTAGAAATGGATGACAGGGTAAGAGACCTGATGAGTAGTGGAGCAGTAAAGAAACTGAGTAAGTTAGGCTCTGAAGAAGGTGTTTTTGCAGGTCAATCGATGTGGAATTTTTTGGTGCAGAAGTATGGGAAAAATAATGTAAATCAGATTTTAAATCTGGTTAGGATGACGCGGAGTGAGGAAAAAAGTATCTCATTTACACTGGGTGTTCCTTTTAAGCAGATTATGCTGGAGTGGCAAGAGTATTACACTAATATGTCCAATCTGGTGTCTAAATCGTATAGTGCTCCAGACGATGCCAAATCTTTACTATCATTAAAAATAGATGAACATTTAAGTTCTATTAGTTTGAGCCCAGATGCAACGCTATTGGCTTATGCTATAAATAAAGACTCGAAATATCAAGTTTTTGTGAAGAATATTGCTACAGGTAAAGTAGATAAAATTATTACTTATGGTCATCGGGTAACAGACCAAAAAGTTGACCGTGTTGTTCCTTTGCTCGATTGGCAAAATGAGCACACATTAGGTGTGGTTGCTTATAAAAAAGGCGGATACTATTTATGGTTATACGATATTAAAACTAAAAGCAAAATTGCCAACCCCTTAAGAAACTTAGAAAAGGTTAATGGCATTAGTTTTTCTGCTAATGGCAGGTTGGCTGTACTTAGTGCCAATAGAAATGGAAAGACAGATATTTATTTATTGAGTGTAAGAAGAAACAAAATCAGAAGGCTTACTAATGATTATTTCGATGATACTAATCCCACATTTATACCAAATTCTAACACAATAATTTTTAGTTCGAACAGGTCGAATGATACACTTAAAGTGGATGAAGAAAGTTTTAAAAAACTGAACTCAAACTTTAACATTTTTACTTTTAACCTTGATACAACTAAAACTGTATTGAGTAGATTAACAAATACAATTAGTTATGATTTTGCTCCCAGAGCAAGAAATGAGCAGGAGTTTTATTACTTGAGTAATCAAAAAGGAATCACCAACTTGTTTAGATATAGCCTTGTTGATAGCCTCTATTTACAAGTGAGTGATTTTTCAAAAAATATACGAAACTATGATGTAAACTTTGAAAATAATACATTCGTGTATGTTATGCTAAATGGTCAGAAGGAGCAAATATTTTTGGATTCGAACTACGATTTTTCTCATTCATCATTTACTCCACTTACCCCCAGGCAACAGATACAACAGGTTAAATTCTTATCGGCAAAAAGATTAGAAGCTGCAAAAAAGAGAAGATCAAAGCCTCTTGTAACAAAAAAGCAAACACCAAAAATAGATATAGAAGTAAAAGACAGTACAAAAATTGAAGAAAAAAAAGGCACTGAAAAAGAAGAAACCAATGATACAGGCCTAATTGATACAGACAACTATGTATTTGATAAAGAGGTTGTAAAAAAGAAGAAGAAAACAGGTTCGTTTTTGAGCAATTACAAACGAATTTCATATTCGACTCAAGTGAAAGGTCCCTTTGAGTATGAGCCTATTGTAAGCGCAGATAATATTACTACTTCTTGGGTAATTGACCCTATTCGAGGGTTTGGAGTTTTATTGGAAGCCCAAATGAATGATATGTTGGGTAATCACAAGTTTTTGAGCGGAGCAATGATATCAACCGACTTTAAAAGTGGTGATGTATATGTAGAGTATCAATACCTCGAGAATTTGGTAGATTATTCGGCAAGGTATGAGCGAAGCAGTTGGGTTATTGATGAAGGAGGAGAGCTAAGGCAGAAATATGCTAAAAACAAAATTGAAGTTGCAGCATCTCTGCCGTTTACTGCAAAAACAAGGCTTTCGCTTAAACCATCTTATACATATACCCAGTTTCAAGATTTAAATCCAGTTTTATTAGCAAGCGGGATTGCTAAACCAGAAAGAATTGGGAATTCGTATGTGGGTATGACTGCTGAGTTTGTGTATGATAATTCCATTGTATTTGGCCAAAATATGCTAGAAGGAACAAGGTTTAAGCTGAGTTTTCAACATAACGAAGCAATGAACGATCGCAATAGAAGTTTTACTAATTTAAGTTTCGATTTTAGGCATTATCAGAAAATATACCGTTCACTGGTTTTTGCTTCTCGTGTATATTACGGCAGCTTTTTTGGAAAGTACAAACATAATTATTTACTAGGTGGTATGGATAACTGGCTGTTTAAGAATGATATGGCTCAAGCCGACCCATGGCTACCTAAACCGAGTGTTGAAAACGAAAATTTATATTTTTTACAATTTGCAACCTCATTAAGAGGATATGATTTTAATACTTTTTATGGTTCTAATGTATTATTTGCAAATTTTGAACTTAGAATGCCCATTGCCTCTATTTTTTACTCTGGCCCGGTTGGTTCAAGCTTTATTAAGAACTTTCAGCTAGTAGGTTTTTTTGATATAGGTTCGTCTTGGACAGGAATTTCACCCTTTAATGAGGATAATAATATTAGTACTGTTATTATTAAAGATTCTAATTTTGAAGCGCAGATTCAAACTTTTAAAAATCCTTGGTTAATGGGGTATGGGGTAGGGATGAGAAGTGTGATTTTTGGCTATTTTATGAAATTCGATTTGGCTTTCCCTTATGAAGATGACCAAGTAGGAGATGCAAAGTTTTATGTAACTTTGGGGCATGATTTTTAGAAAGTGCTTATATTAATTGCATTTAAGATTGCATTTATAACGATTTTAAATAACCGAGTTTTATCAATTTAGGTGAATGAATGATTGAATGAATTAATGCTAGAATAATATATAGGTTTGCTATTAATATTGAATTCATTCCATCATTATTGCATTCTATTATTGAATCATTATTTTATTTTTCTAGTAATACCTTAGGTAATAGTTAGTTAAATATTTTACCATTAAATAAATAGTAGAATAAATAAACATATGACTAAATCAATGACTGGATTTGGGTTGGCTAACTATTCCGTTGGAGAATATACCATTGCTGTTGAAGCAAAATCCTTAAATTCAAAGTTTGCAGACATTAATTTAAGAATGCCATCTCAACTTAATGCTAAAGAAATTGGATGGCGCAAATTAATTTCCGATTTACTTATTCGAGGAAAAATTTCTGTTGTAATTGAAATTTCAAGTGAATCGTCTGAGCAAACATTAATAGATCAAGAGCAATTTGAAAAATACTTTACCCTCTACAAAAAAATGGGTGAGGCTAGTAACGTGGGTGAAGATGACTTGTTTAAGTTAGCCATGCAGGCACCCGGTGTTTTTAAATCTTCAAATAGCCTTGTGATACCACCAGAAGTTGTGGTACATGTAGCTGATGTTATCAAAGAAGCCATTCTGGCTTGTGATGAATTTAGAATTCAAGAAGGCAATGAACTTGAGAAGAAGCTGAAAGAATACGGTAGTACAATCAATGCAAATTTGGAGGAAATTATAAAGCTTGATGCAAATCGTGTTGAGCGAGTGTCTGATAGGTTAAAAGCTACTTTAGCAGGATTAGAATTGGATGTTGAGGTAGATAAAAATCGATTTGAACAAGAGTTGGTGTACTATATTGAAAAGTTTGACATCAACGAAGAAAAAGTTCGATTATCCAATCATTTAAAATACTTTAATGAAATACTTGAGTTAGATGAGCCGATAGGTAAAAAGTTAGGCTTTGTATCCCAAGAAGTTGGCCGAGAGATAAATACAATTGGCTCCAAGGCTAACGATTCTGAAATTCAACGGCATGTAGTTGCTATGAAAGAGGAACTCGAAAAAATAAAGGAGCAGAGTTTAAACATCCTATGA
>CAZZML010000230.1:0-5409 GCA_964654735.1 uncultured Roseivirgaceae bacterium
ATTCGATTTTAATACATGCAAATTCTCCTCGATCTCCAATACCTCCCTAACACTACTTACTTTTCTTTGTTAGCTAAAGCTGAAAAAGTAATTATAGAAAAACACGAAAACTTTGTAAAACAAACCTATCGAAACCGTGCCCATATTTTAACGCCCAATGGAGTAGATACGCTCTCCATTCCGCTTATTGGAAGTCAGAAAAAAATTAAGATAAGCGAAATCAAGATAGACCATTCTCAAAAATGGGCAAACCGGCATTGGCGAGCCATAAAATCGGCTTATGGCAAAGCTCCCTTTTTTGAGTATTATGCTGACTATATAAAGCAAGAAATTTATGCTGATCACACAACCCTATTCAACCTAAACCTCAGCTTACTGACATTATGTCTTAAATTTTTGCAAATTGAAAATCCATTAGCTTTCACTTCGTCCTATCAAAAAATTTCAAAAACCCCTATAACAGACCTTCGTTCCAGCATCCATCCCAAAAAATCGTTTACTTCTTCTATAAAAATCGAATACATACCATACCAACAAGTGTTTGGCAACAGTTTTGTACAAAACCTAAGCATCCTGGATTTGCTTTTTGCCGAGGGTCCCAATGCAGGATTAATAATTCATAAGCAAATTAACTAACTGAACTGGTTTTTTAAATTTGTTCTACTTGTTAATTAGGCAGAATCGTTTAGATTTACATGGTGTCTGATTTCTTACAGCCACCACATAGTTATCGAAGAAATGTTATGGAAGCAAAATTTTCAAATAGAGTAAAAGAAGTAATATCTCTTAGCAGAGAAGAGGCCTTACGTTTAGGGCACGATTATATAGGTACCGAACATCTATTGTTAGGTATGATTCGTGAAGGCGATGGTGTGGCCATTGAGCTGCTAAAAAAATTAAGTGTCTCGGCCGGTGACCTTAGGGATGGCATTGAAAAAGCAACTCAAAGCACAGCCTCTTCTGTAATGAAAAAAGCTAGCAACATACCTCTTACCCGCCAAAGCGAAAAGGTATTAAAAATAACCTATTTAGAAGCAAAAATATTTAAAAGTAGCCTTATTGGCACCGAACATTTATTGCTTTCTATCTTAAGAGATGAATCTAATTTAGGATGTAAAATTTTGGGAAAATTTGAAGTTACTTACGAAGTTGTTCGTGAGTTGCTGGAATATCAAACAGAACAGCCTATGTCATCAGCAGATACCGATGATGATGAGGGTTCTTCCAAATTATTTGGTGGAAGCGGCAGTGGAAGCTCAACCGGAAAAGAAGCTGGGGGTAAAGCAGAGAAATCGCGCACTCCTGTATTAGATAATTTTGGTAGAGATTTAACCAAACTTGCAGAAGACAATAAACTCGACCCTATTGTGGGTCGTGAAAAAGAAATTGAGCGTGTAGCGCAAATTTTATCGCGTAGAAAAAAGAATAATCCCATTCTAATCGGTGAGCCCGGTGTGGGCAAAACAGCCATTGCCGAAGGACTGGCATTGCGTATTGTGCAAAAGAAAGTATCTCGGATTTTATTTGGCAAGCGAGTAGTTACCCTCGATTTAGCTTCGTTGGTAGCAGGCACGAAATACCGTGGCCAGTTCGAAGAACGAATGAAGGCCGTAATGAACGAACTGGAAAAATCACCCGATGTAATCTTATTTATCGATGAACTGCATACAATTGTAGGTGCCGGTGGTGCTTCTGGCTCATTAGATGCTTCTAATATGTTTAAGCCAGCTTTGGCTCGTGGCGAAATACAATGTATTGGAGCAACCACTTTGGATGAATACCGGCAGTATATTGAAAAAGATGGTGCTTTGGCCAGACGTTTTCAAATGGTGTTAGTAGAAGCAACTACTCCTGAAGAAACTATTCAAATATTAGATAACATTAAAGATAAATACGAGGAGCATCACCACGTAAATTATAGCGCAGAAGCCATTGAGGCCTGTGTAAAACTCTCTAATCGGTATATCAGCGACCGTTTTTTGCCCGATAAAGCTATTGATGTAATGGATGAAGCTGGTGCTCGTGTACATATTAATAATATTCATGTTCCTAAAGCTATAGAAAAGTTAGAGCAAGAAATTGAGGCCGTTAAAGAACAAAAAAACCTTGTAGTTCGAAGCCAAAAATATGAAGAGGCTGCTCGTTTGCGTGATAGTGAAAAGCAATTAAAGCAAAAGCTTGAAGAGGCCAAAGCCGTCTGGGAAGCTGAAACGGAAAAGCAACGCTACGAAGTTGATGAAGAGCATATAGCAGATGTTATTGCTATGATGACAGGCATACCCGCTAACCGAATTGCCGAAAAAGAAAGTAATAAGTTGCTTGCCATGGCCGATGAGCTTGGAGATAGAGTAATTGGCCAAGAAAGTGCCATTAAAAAACTGGTGAAATCAATTCAGCGTACAAGAGTTGGGTTAAAAGACCCCAACAAACCTATTGGCACTTTTATCTTTTTAGGCCCAACAGGTGTTGGTAAAACCGAATTGGCCAAAGTACTTTCTTCTAATTTATTTGATAAAGAAGATAGCCTCATTCGTATTGATATGAGTGAGTATATGGAAAAATTCTCCGTATCTCGTTTAGTGGGAGCCCCTCCAGGCTATGTGGGTTACGAAGAAGGAGGGCAGCTTACAGAAAAAGTAAGACGCAAGCCTTATAGTGTGGTATTGCTCGATGAAATTGAGAAAGCACATCCAGACATATTCAACTTATTGCTTCAAGTATTAGACGATGGTATTTTAACAGACGGCCTTGGTCGTAAGGTCGATTTTAGAAATACCATTATTATTATGACTTCAAATATTGGTGTTCGCGACCTCAAAGATTTTGGTGCTGGAATTGGATTTGCCTCTAGTGCTAGAGTTAAAAATGAAGATGAAGAAATGCGTGCAACCATTCAAAAAGCACTCAAAAAAGCATTTAGTCCTGAGTTTTTAAATCGCTTGGATGATGTGATTGTGTTCAATTCGCTTAAACGTGAGCATATCCACGAAATTATTGATATTTCTTTAAGTCATTTAATGAAACGTATTGGAGACCTTGGGTATAAAATTGAGCTTTCTAAAAAAGCCAAAGACTTTGTGGCCGAAAAAGGCTACGATCCTCAATTTGGAGCCAGACCACTAAATAGAGCCATCCAAAAATACCTGGAAGACCCAATTGCGGAAGAAATACTTAAGGGAGACCTAGCTGAAGGCGATGTGCTTAAAGTAGATTTTGACTCTAAAGAAGACAAATTGGTGTTTGCCAAAAAGAAAAAAGTCAAAAGTAGCAGCGAAGCAAAGTAATTTGCTCTAAAAAACAACGCTTTTTCGTGTAGGCAGAAATCCCAACCCATCTCGTCATACTCCGAATTTACTTTTCGGAAATATCGGGGTATCTCCAAAAAGGAATAAGATTCATTCCTCAGAATGGAAAAAACTATGATGTTACCAACTCGGTAGCACCATTCCTTTTAATTTGCGGTATAATGTAAGTGCATGCTTATCCGTCATACCCGAAATATAATCAAGCATAATCCTCGTGGCCTCATAAGGAGGTTCCTCCGCTGCCTCTTGAATAAAATCAGGCAAAGTCCTTCTTATCATTTTATGGTATTGGGTGGGCTCCCCTTGTAAATGGCCAATAAGAGACCCCATTAAAATTTCGAGCAAACCATTTAGCACTTCGTAACCTGCCACCTCTTTTTCAACCACAATTTGCGCCCTATAAATTTTCTCGATGGAGATTTTTTTAATATTAGAGAGTGCTTCAGATGCTGGAATCAGATCTGTTATTGAGATGTCAAACTCTCCGGTTAGCATAGCTTCTTCATTTGTTAAAAACACCTCAACAGACTGGTTAATAAGCTCATTTATAGCTAATGCTCTAAGCGTACCAAGCTTTTCGTGCAAAAATTTCTTCTCCTCTAGTTTGTTAGCATCAAATCGTTCACCAACAATTGGTTTCAACAGCTCAATGGTTTCGTCAATACTGATAAGCCCAAGTGTACACCCATCTTCCAGATCGATAATATTATAACAAATATCATCCGCTGCCTCCACCAAAAAGGCTAATGGGTGCCTCGTAAAAGAGGTCTCTCCCAACTTTTGCAATCCTAATTCTTCACCAACAGTTTCAAAAACAGTTTGCTCCGTTTGGTAAAAACCATATTTTTTTTGACTAACCCGCCCTTCTACTTTTGGACTGGAGGAGTGCTTTGGGTATTTGGTAAACGCCCCCAAAGTAGCATAGGTTAACATAAGGCCTTGCGCTTTTTGATTAATTAACCGAAACCCTTGTGCATTACCTTCAAAATTTTCTAAGTCTGCCCATTCTTCCTTGGTACAGTTTTCTCTCAGCCAAGTGCCTGCTTCCATTCTCTGAAAATAACTTGAAATAGACTCTTCGCCTGAATGCCCAAAAGGAGGATTGCCCACATCATGAGCTAGTGCAGCTGCACTAACAATGGTGCCGAAATCGTGGGCTGTTATTTCTGTTAAATTATGCTTATCAATTATTTTTTCACCTGCTCGTTTCCCAAGTGTTCGGCCAACGCTGGAAACTTCTAAACTATGAGTGAGCCTATTATGAACAAAATCTTGTTCAGGTAATGGAAACACCTGTGTTTTATCTTGCAACCTCCTAAACGGGTATGAAAAAATGATGCGATCGTAATCTGCCTCAAAATTGCTTCTTTCGGTTTTGTTGGTTGAAGAACTACTCCCTAATCGGGTGGATGATAAAAGTTGATTCCAGTTCATTGAATATTAAGAGTATCGTCTATTCTTCCAAAAATGCCTTGGCCTCTTTTTTTAGTGTTGGCAAAGAATTTATAATAATGCCCCAAACCTGAACATTTTCTACCTCATCATACCCATGAATTATTTTGTTGCGCGCATCAACTATTCTTCTAGCATTGGTTATTTTAATTTGAGGCGTTATTTTTAAAAGCCTATTCACTGCTTCTCCTATTATTTCGATATTCCGCTCAACTGCATCTTGCAACATAGAGTTAGCTTCATAAATAGTAAATTCCTTTTTCGCACCAATATAATTGTCAATGTTTTCAATAGCTGAAATAATGTCGAATAATAACTTTTTTGATTTATTATCCATAAATCAGCTGTTTGGTCTGGTTAAGCTCTTTAATAAAGTATGGGTTTTTTAATGACTCTTCTGTAACTAAGTCTATTTCTCTTTTCAAATAATCTCGCAGCACATCATGAAGGTTCCACCATAGCTCCCCTTTTTCTAATGGAGGAATACCTGATTTGAATTTTACCAATAAATCAATATCACTATTCTTATCAAATTTATCTGTTACTACAGATCCAAAAATATAGGCTTTTTCAACCTTATGCTTGGCAAAAAATTTATCTAAGTTTTCAATTTTCGATAAAATACTGCTATCCATCTCCTTCCTATTTCTAA
>CAZZML010000231.1:0-5395 GCA_964654735.1 uncultured Roseivirgaceae bacterium
AAATGGATTAATGAGCAGCATTGGATATCCACAAAATTTAATTGGCAAAGTGGGTATGGAGCCTTTACCTATTCCAAATCCCAAATTGATCCCGTTATTAAATACATCCTGAATCAAAAAGAACACCATAAAAAAAGTAGCTTTTTGGATGAATACAGATCTATATTAGAGAAATCAGGAATTAAGTATCAATGTCGTTTAGTTAAGCCACGAACGTCATTGCGAGGAACGAAGCAATCTCTAAATTGAAGACTACAAGGGTTAAGTTGAACAGACTGCCGCACTTCGTTCGCAGTGACGAAAAGCTTAACTAAACGACATTGAATTAAGTATGAGGAAAAATATTTATTCAATTAGAGTTAAAAGTTTAATTAATGAAAACATTACATGCCAATCGACTTTCACTTCGCCTAATTACGGAATCTGATCTAGAAGCCATTCATGAGCTGCAATCAATACCAGAAGTAGATCGATATAATACACTCGGTATTCCTAAAAATTTTGAAGAAACAAAAGAGGTAATGGCTCCGTTACTGGCAGCCAATAAAAAAGAAGAAATTGATTATTACACATTTGCCATTGAACAAAAATCTAATAAGGATTTTGTGGGATTATTGGCCTTGATGCTTAACGGTAAAAAGTATAATGGTGCAGAAGTGTGGTTTAAATTGTTTCCAAATTTTTGGGGAAAAGGGTATGCTACAGAATCACTAAGAAAAATCTTAGATTTTGGATTTGACAAGTTGAACTTGCATCGAATTGGAGCAGGTTGTGCAGTTGATAATGTAGCATCGGCAAGGGTTTTAGAAAAGGTGGGCATGCAGTATGAAGGGAGGCATAGAAAAATCCTTCCATTAATGTCGGGTTGGAGCGATAATTTTGAATATGCCATATTAGAATCAGACCCAAGATAAAAATTGCAAAACTTACAAAATAGCACATATATTGTGGCTTTAAGGTTATTTTTGTAATACAAATATGTTTTATGTATCAAATTGTAAGCAGCAAAACAGTAACTTTTCCTTTGTCAATAATTTTCGCCATTATTAACCTCTTTTTATCTGTTTAATTACTTCTTAAAATCTTACATTTGCAAGATATTTTTTACGATTATATGAGCGAAGAGAACAAACCATCAAAGCAAGATTATTCAGCGGATAATATTCAGGTATTAGAAGGCTTAGAGGCCGTTAGAAAACGACCTGCTATGTACATTGGTGATGTAGGAATGAAAGGCATGCACCATTTAATTTGGGAGGTAGTTGATAACTCTATCGATGAAGCCTTGGCTGGCCATTGCGATACCATTAATGTGACAATTCACGAAGGTGATACCATTACAGTTAAAGATAATGGTAGAGGAATTCCTACAGGTTACCATGCTAAAGAAAAGAGATCGGCATTGGAGGTTGTAATGACCGTTTTGCACGCAGGTGGTAAATTTGATAAAGATACCTATAAGGTTTCTGGAGGACTTCATGGTGTAGGTGTTTCTTGTGTGAATGCCTTGAGTTCATTACTTCATGTTACTGTGCATAGAGAAGGTAAAGTGTTTGAGCAAGAATATTCTGAAGGTAAGCCTAAATACGATGTAAGAGAGATTGGCGAAACGGATACTACGGGTACTATTGTTCATTTTGAGCCTGATATGTCAATTTTTACAGTCCCAGATTACCATTATGATATGGTGGCTACTCGATTGAGAGAACTTTCTTTCTTGAATGCGGGTATTACATTGACTTTGGTAGATGAAAGAGAAAAAAATGATGATGGCGAGTTTTTAAACGATACTTTCTTATCCGAAGGAGGTCTTTCAGAATTTGTTGCTTATTTAGATGGTAGCAGAGAGAAATTGATTCCTGAGCCTATCTATATGAATGGGGAAAAGAATGAAGTTCCTGTTGAGGTAGCCTTAAACTATAATACTTCTTATACAGAAAATGTAGTTTCCTATGTAAACAACATTAATACTATTGAAGGCGGAACCCATGTATCTGGATTTAGAAGAGCTTTGACAAGAACCTTGAAGTCTTATGCAGATAAATCGGGAATGCTTGATAAGGTAAAAATTGAAATTGCAGGTGACGATTTTAGAGAAGGTCTTACCGCAGTAATTTCAATTAAAATAGCTGAGCCTCAATTTGAAGGGCAAACGAAAACCAAACTAGGCAACTCGGAAGCAATGGGTGCAGTGGATAACGCTGTAAGCCAGATGCTTAATGATTTTTTAGAAGAGAACCCTAAGGAGGCTAAACTTATTGTTAGTAAAGTAATTTTAGCAGCACAAGCACGTCATGCAGCACGTAAAGCACGTGAAATGGTGCAGCGAAAAAATGTGCTTACCGGAACTGGCCTACCAGGTAAGCTAGCCGATTGTTCTAATAACGACCCAGCAGAATGCGAAGTGTATCTAGTAGAGGGAGACTCTGCAGGTGGGTCTGCAAAACAAGGCCGTGATCGTAACTTTCAAGCTATTCTTCCATTAAGAGGTAAAATTTTAAATGTAGAAAAAGCGCAAGAGCACCGAATTTATGATAATGATGAAATTAAAAATATCATTACCGCATTGGGTGTTAGGTTTGGTACGGAGGAAAGTGAGAAAGCTCTTAATATGGAAAAGCTTCGCTATCATAAAATTATTATTATGACGGATGCGGATGTAGATGGTAGCCATATCAGAACTTTGATTCTTACGTTCTTTTTTCGCTATATGCGCGAATTAATTGATTTAGGTTATTTATATATCGCCCTTCCTCCTTTTTACTTGCTTAAAAAAGGAAAGCAACAACGATATTGTTGGACCGAAGAAGAGCGTGAAAGAGTAGCGTTGGAGATGTCGGGAGGTAAAGAAGATTCTGTGAGCATTCAACGATATAAAGGATTGGGAGAAATGAACCCTGAACAGCTTTGGACAACCACAATGAACCCCGAAAACAGAACTTTGAAAAGGGTAACTATTGAATCTGCGGCAGAAGCAGATCATCTATTTTCTATGCTTATGGGTGATGAAGTAGCACCAAGACGTGAATTTATTGAGAAAAATGCTCGTTACGCAAAAATAGATATTTGATAGAGTTGAGTTATAAAATTTATTTGAACCACTATGCAACCCATAGTGGTTTTTTTGTATCATGTATTAGATGGATAGCAACTATTCGGGTAAGTATTGCGCTCTTAGCGGTTAAGTATAATTTATGCATAAAATTTAACCTGAGTAATTACGATGAATAAAGTCTAAATTAAAAATTTAAAAACAACATGAAATCTCTATTTTCAACCCTACTTATTGCATTAAGCATTACAAGTTTTGGTCAATCTTTCAAAAAAGATCTTAAACCATTTACAGAACTAAAAGTTACCAGAGGCATACAAGCCATACTGGTGCATTCCGATGTTGCCGAATTAAGTTTTGAGGTGAAAGGAGTTAGCAAAAGCGATATTATTATAGAGCAAGACCATCACAGGCTTTATATTAAAGTTAAATCAAAGGCTTTATGGGAAACTATGCAAGAATTTAACTGGTGGGTAAAAGTTACAATTCCTTACCAAACATTAGAATCAATAGATGTGTCAACAGGAGTCCGGCTAGAATCTGACGGAGTACTGGAGGCGAATGATTTATTGATAAAGAATAAAATAGGGGCAGAGGTAGATTTAGAAGTTAAAGTTATAAAATTGACGTTAGACACCAGTATGGGGTCTGTAACTAAATTAGGAGGGCTGGCAAAAGAAGTTGCCATTGATGCCAACATGGGAGCCATTGTAAAAGCATTTGATTTAAAATCAAAATATAGTACTATTGAGTCCAACATGGGAGCTGTGGTTTCTGTTACTTGCGATTTTGAATTTGATGGTTCAGCGTCCATGGGAGGAGAAATCAGGGTAAAGGGAGACCCTGAAAAATCTTTTGAAAGTGAAACTATGGGCGGTTATATTCGGTCTTATTAAAACGATAAATTTCGTTTTACAACTTAAATTCAACGCTAGTTTGGGTATATTTTATATTTAGCACTCATTTTTTTGTAATCCTCTATTCCTGCATTCCAACTATCTTCAATTTCTTGTTGAGAAACTTCTTGTATAATCTGTTTTCTGAGGGTTGAATTACCAGCTAATTTATCAAAAAAGCTTGGAGAGGTAAAAAACGAGTCAGTAGGATTTTTTTGGTAATAGTCTAGCAACCAACCAATCGTAAATCGCGTGCCTGTAGGGTTCACTCTTAAATCTTTTCCATAACAAGCACGGTTTTCGTGTTTGGGGTATTTCGAAGCACCTTCTATACTAGTGGGTGTAAAAGTAAAATCTCCATAGCTGCTATCAGGAAAGCCAATTATTTGGAAAGGGGAGTCTGTTCCTCTGCCAATACTCATTATGGTTGGCTCTAACAGGCATAGCGAAGGGTATAATAAAATGGATCGTTGGTTAGGCAAGTTAGGAGAGGGCTTTATGGGTAATGTGTAATTACTTTGGTGCGAGTACCCCATTACCTTAACCACCTGCAAATCACATTGAATGCCATTTTTTAACCATTTCTCGCCATTTATCATTAGCGCAAGCTCTCCAACAGTGAGACCATGAACTATAGGAATAGGGTGCATGCCCACAAACGACCGATAGGCTAAATCTAGCACAGGGCCAGCTATATATTGCCCATTGGGGTTAGGCCTATCTAACACAATAAACTTTATGTTCTGCTCTGCACATGCCTCCATTATATAGTGCATAGTGCTTATGTAGGTGTAAAAACGAACGCCTACATCCTGAATATCAAATATCACCACATCAATATTGTCTAAATCTTCAATGGTTGGCTTTTTATGTTTACCATATAATGAAATGATGGGCAACCTTGTTTTACGATCAATTCCATCTGCAACATGCTCTCCTGCATCGGCCACACCCCTGAACCCATGTTCAGGAGCAAATATTTTTTTAATGTCCACTTTCTTACTCAGTAGGGTGTCAACTAAATGAACACCACCAAGTGTAGAAGTCTGATTAACCACCAAAGCCACTTTTTTGCCCTCTAAAAGTGGTAAGTACAAAGTAAATTGTGCTGCACCTACTTTAATTTCTCCAGAATCCTCGACCTCTTTAGTTTGGCAACTTGCGCTTGAAACGATAATAGATAATAGTAAAATAATTGCTTTCATATCTAAGTAATTTGAAATTCAAAGTAACTAATTATTATACCCACTTGTTACTCACAAGCAAGACTAACCAAAAAGACAGAAAAAAGCAATATCTTTACTTTAGTATTTGCTTAAATAAGATAATTGCATCAATTTTATTATATGAAAAACAATAGTTGTATAAGAAATGAAGCAGATATTGAACAAATATCTAATTGTAAACAAACAATAACGGAATTAGAAAACTCATTTGATTTACTTTC
>CAZZML010000232.1:0-5380 GCA_964654735.1 uncultured Roseivirgaceae bacterium
GCAAAAATGCTTGTTGATGCGTTAGGTAATTTAGATTGTAAACTCAAGGTGTATTTTGATGAATGATGTACATCAAATCTACAAATTTGAACAGCCAATAACCAATAACTCTTTTTCCTATTTTGCTAAAGGGGCTTTTATACGATATTTTGTTTTTACCTTACCCTTGCTAATATTGGCTAGCTTTCCTTTCAAAAGCCTCTTTTTAATTGGGCTGATATGGTCGGTTAATAAAACACCTTCAATATGGTCGTATTCGTGCTGAATGATTCGTGCTTTTATGTCATTAAATGTTTCTTCGTGTTCTACCCAGTTTTCATCAAAATAACGAATGGTAAGTTCTTCTTGCCTGCAAATTACTTCTCGTATATCTGGTATGCTTAAGCAACCTTCTTCAAAATCCCATTCATCACCCACCTCTTCAATTATCTCAGGGTTGATAAAAACTTTTCGAAAGCTAAGAAGTTCATCCTCCTCATTTTCATCCTCTGCCATTGGAGAGGCATCCACAACAAACATTCTAATACTTTTACCTATTTGCGGAGCAGCAAGGCCAACACCGTTGGCATTTTCCATAGTTTCAAACATATCTTCGGCAAGTTTTGCAATATCAAACTCACCTTGCACAATGTTTTTTCCGCACTTTTTTAACACCGGATCTCCGTAAACAACAATGGGGTATATCATTTATTAAACGACTGTGACTCCATAAACGACTGCAAAATAATGGTGGCGCTTACTTTGTCAATATTTTCTTTCTTTCTTCTGTCTTTTTTAGTCGATCCTCCTCTAATCATTGCATCAAGAGCCATCTTAGACGTAAATCGTTCATCGTGCAAATGTACTGCGTGTTTAGGGAAAGTTTTTTTTAGGAGACGAACAAATTTAAAAACAGCATCGGTAGAATCTGTTTTTTCTAGTTTTAGGTTGAGAGGCTTACCCACAATAAAAGTATCTACCTCTTCGGTTTTACAATAGGCTATTAAAAAATTAAGTACCTGTTTAGCAGGTACAGTTTCGAGTGCAGTGGCGATAATTTGAAGAGGATCGGTAACTGCTAAACCCACCCGTTTTAGGCCGTAATCAATGGCTAATAATCTACTCACCTAGTTTAGAAAAGAATGTTTTGAAATGAGTTTGCACAGCTCTTTTTCGAGCAGTAAAGCTTTAGGGAGCAACACCTTATTTTCAATCCTGGAATGAATAATGAGGGTTCGTTCAAACGATTGAAGTTCCGAGTAAATTACTTTTAAAAGTACTGGAGAGCCTTCTTTCTGCAAGTAATTATTGGTTGATTTTCGAATGCCTACCATTACGTCATCTTGGTAAAGGTGTTGCGAAGCAATCTTCTTGATGGAATTTTTTTTTAGCTTAAAGAATAATTTTGAAAATAATATTTTGCCTTTTATCGCCTCATCAATTTTAGTTATAAATTCAAAAGTGGCATTATCTTCTTCGTGCAAATGCAAAATAAAATCTTCTACAAAAAGAGGGAATAAGATTCTTATATCATTTATAACAGAAGGTTCATTATTTATTGGATAGCTATCGATGAGCTTTGCTAAATAGGGTAGTGTGTGCTTAATAAATATAAAATGTTTATGCCTTAAATAAGCAATGACCAGATCAACAGGCAGACTCATTAAATACTGAAGATGTTCTTGATCATCTTCAATCACATCTTCTAAACTAGCAATAATAAGTTCAGGTTTGAGCCCTTTTTGAGCACATACTTCTGCAAGGTTATGTTCAGGGTAATCGTAAAAATCAATACCAAAATGGTGAAGTACAGAAGCAAACACATAGTTTTCTTCCAGGTCTAATATTCTCTTTTTCTTTAAACTCACTGTTGGTATTGTGTTTACCAAATATAACTAACGAGTTATTTGTAATTACGATTTGAGAAAAAATAATTTATTTAATTTTAGGTGCAGTTAAGAAGGTTATTATTATCATTATTTTATCGTACTTTGTTATATGACTAAAGCGGAACTTGTCCACCAAATTAAATCGAAGAATTCTTATTTGTGTGTGGGGCTGGATACTGATATTAAGAAAATCCCTCCCCATTTATTAAAAAGTGATGACCCCATTTTTGAATTTAATAAGCAAATAATTGATGCAACTATCGATTATACTGTAGCGTACAAACCCAATATTGCTTTTTATGAAACACAAGGTTCTAAAGGTTGGGATAGCTTACAAAAAACGATAGAATATATTCCGAAGGAATGCTTTACCATAGCAGATGCCAAACGTGGAGATATTGGTAATACAAGTGCAATGTATGCACGAGCTTTTTTTGAAAATATGTCGTTCGACTCTATAACGGTTGCACCCTATATGGGAAAAGATTCCGTGGAACCCTTCTTGCAATTTGAGGGCAAATGGGTAATTCTTTTGGCTTATACATCTAATTCTGGAAGTAGTGATTTTCAAAAATTAAAAATTGACAATACGCCTTTATATGAGCAAGTAATTGCCACCTCTAGCCAATGGGCGAATGATGATAAATTAATGTATGTGGTGGGTGCTACGCATCCTGAAGAGATGGCGAAAATAAGGTCGTTAGTGCCAGGCAATTTTCTACTAGTGCCAGGTGTGGGGGCTCAAGGAGGCTCTTTAAAAGAAGTGTCAGAAGCAGCATTAACCAAAGATGTTGGGTTATTGGTAAATTCTTCTAGGGGAATAATTTATGCTTCAAACGATATCGACTTTGCAAAAGCAGCTGGCCGAAAAACCAAAGAAATACAACAAGAAATGATGAGCTATTTAGATTTATTCTGTTAACCTGAACCAAGTCCCAATGCGGGAAGAAATTTTACACTTTATTTGGGTGCACCAATATTATAAAATTGGGAAAGCAATTACGCTTGATCAGTTTCCTGTACATGTTATAAATACAGGCAAGCCACATACCGATGCTGGGCCAGATTTTGAACAGGCTAAGATTAATATTGACACAGTTGAATGGAATGGAGATGTGGAAATTCATATTAAAAGTTCTGATTGGAACGCCCATCGTCACCAGCAAGACAAAGCCTATAACAAAGTAATTCTACATGTTGTTTGGCAACATGATAAGCCCATTTTTAGAGAAGATGGAACTCAACCGCCCACATTAGAATTAAATACTTTGGTGAGTAAAACCTTATTGGAGAAAGTAAACATTTTGCTAGATTCTATATCTCCTATTGCTTGTTCGTCACAGATTGGTTCTGTGCCAGCAATAATTCTTACTGATACAATTCAACGGGCATTTATTAAACGCTTAGAAAGAAAGGCGGAGCTTATTACACATGAACTTAAAAATGCCAAAGGAGATTGGGATGAAGTGGCATATCGGATTTTTATGAAGCAAATGGGCATGAAGGTAAATAGTGAGGCTTTCTACGAGCTTGCTTTAGCCATTCCATATTCAATTATAAGAAAATACGCCCATTCTTTATTTAAGATTGAAGCCCTATTATTTGGAGCTAGTGGAATGCTGCCTGTTAGTTTTAAAGATGAGTATATGATTGAGCTAGAAAAGGAATATAATTTTTTAGCTCATAAGCATAGCCTTAAAAAAACTATAAACCCTGTGATGTGGAAATTCTTACGACTGCGCCCTGCCAATTTTCCAACATTAAGAATGGCGCAAGCAGCCTCCATGCTAGCCAACTCAAATTCTATATTCGGGCTTTTTACCGAAAAAACAACCCATCTCAAGTCAATAAAATGGCAAGTGTCTAATTATTGGAAAACACATTATAAATTTGGGGAGAAAACGATTAAGCAGGTGCCAAATTTAGGGGTAGGAAGTATTGATTTATTGCTCATTAATGTGGTTGCCCCTTTACTCACAGCGTATAGTAAATCAATTGATAATGAAGAATTTATAGACAATGCAGTAAAGCTGCTCACTCAAATAAAGCCAGAAAAAAACCGAATTACCAGAGTGTGGAAAGAATTGTTTATAGAAGCGAAAAATGCAGGGGAGTCTCAGGGTTTGATAGAGCTTTTTAATGAAAACTGCCACCATAAAAAATGCTTAAATTGCGGTATTGGGTTTAACCTCTTAAAAGAATAATGCTAGAAATTTTGGGCATTATAATAGTACTCGTTTTGGTGTGGCTGCATCATAAATCCATGGTGGAGTCATTTCTCAAACCTTTTTATATACCATTTCTTCTTTTAAAATTAGCTGCTGGTGTAGGGGTAGGCTTATTATATACACATTATTATTCTGGTGGCGATACATGGAGTTATTTTAATCAGGCTAAGTTATTTGCTGAAGTAGGGTTTTCTAACTCTTCAAACTTTATAAATCTATTCATTAAAAGTAACTACGAACTTGTTGAAGGATTTGGGTATGTAAACCAGCCGAGGGCAGCCCTAATGGTTAAATTAGTAGCCATTATAAACCTGCTGAGCAATTCCAATTATTGGATATCTACTCTTTATTTTTCATTCTTTTCATTTATTGGCATCTATAAATTTTCAATCTGGGTAGTGACTAAGTTTGAGCATGGGAAGGTTGCAGCATTGACCTTTTTTGTTTGGCCAAGTTTTGTGTTTTGGTCTTCAGGAATATTAAAAGAGGCACTTGCTGTCGGACTTATTTTTTGGATAATCCCAACATTTTTTAATTTGATGGAATCAAAATCCGTTAAGAAGGGGTTAACTGTATTGATTGGTTTGTACTTATTATTTTTAATAAAGTATTATTTCGCAGCGGTACTTTTTGTAATTCTTTTATTATACAGTGTTGCTGTTGCAACAAAACTCCAAACCAAACCTTTATTTCTTCAAATTTCAGGTTGGATTTTAATGCTTGTTTTAGGGCTGTTTTTAGGTAGATTTCTACATCCTAACCTACGAATTGAAAATATAGCAGGGGTCATAATTGAAAATTACAATGCATTTTCTTCTATTTCTACGGCTCAAAGTCTAATCCAATTTAGAGAAACGCCTAACCAATGGCTTTGGTTGGTTATAAATACACCTAAAGCCTTGTTAGCGAGCCTCTTTCTGCCGCTCACATTTGGTAATGGGTTACTTTTTTTTATCGCATCGTTAGAAAATTGGATGTTGGTTGCATTAGTGATTAGAGGCATGTTTTTAATAAAATTTTTTAAGCTAAAGAATAACTCTATTTTGTTGCTGTCCTCTTTTTCGTACATCATTATTTTAGCAGTTTTTCTTGCCCTATCTACTCCAAACTTAGGTACACTTTCGCGTTATAAGGTGGCATTTATACCTATTGTTTTGGTGCTTGCATTTCTTGCAAATAGGTTTAGCTATTTCGAGAGTAAAAAATAGTTGAGCTAGATGTTCTACGGGTTTTAACCTGATTAATTCATGAATATTTGTTATGAGCATTTTAAGTGTCTGCCAG
>CAZZML010000233.1:0-5369 GCA_964654735.1 uncultured Roseivirgaceae bacterium
GGCAATTGGAATGCGTAATAGATTATTCATGAATTATTCAGGTTAGAACTTAACCGTTTTTTGTAAATACAAACCTCAAAGAGGTGACCAATTTGAAATATTCTACAAAAAGTTAGGTCTATCCAGTTTTCTTCCTATTCTAAAAGCAGCATTTATAAGCCCCACATGGCTATAGGTTTGAGGGAAATTGCCCCATTGGCTACCTGTAACTTCATCAATATCTTCGCTATGTAAGCCTAAGTGGTTGGTAAAGCTCAATAAATGGTCGAATATTTTGCTGGCTTCATCCACTCTGCCAACGGCAGCCAAGGCTTCTACATACCAATAAGCACAGATAAGAAAAGTGCTTTTAGGTTTGCCAAAATCATCGGAGTGCTTATAACGGTAAAAGAGACCATCGTCTGTTTTTAGTTCCTTTTCAAGAGTTTCTAAATGCAATTGAGCTTTTTTAGAGCTTGGATCGAGGTAATTCATAGTAATTAGATGAAGCTGGCTTGCATCTAATCGGTCGGTTTCTATGGCAGAGGTATAGGCTTTTTGGGCTGGATCATAACAACGCTCTATTTGTAACGAAGCTTCTTTCGCTAAATAAGTTGCTTTTTCAAGCATTTCATCATCTTCTAACACTTTGGCAATTTTTGCTGCGGCATTGGCTCCAGCCCAATGAAACTGAAAGGTATAGCAATGTTTAAAACTCATATTTCGCAACTCCCACAAACCCGCATCCGGTTCATCCATGGTACGTTCTATGCCTTGGAGTAAGTCCATTATGAGTTTCTTAGAGCGTGTATGTTCCTGGTTATTAAGTCGTTCATCGGTATAAAGCGGTAATAACGATACCAATACTTGTCCATACACATCATTTTGAATATGTTCTTTGGCTTGGTTGCCAATCCGAACAGGAGCATTGCCCAAATACCCTTTAAGGTCTAATATTTTCTCTTCAAAATCTTCGGTACCTAATAAACTATAAACTGGGTTATACCGGTAATTATCACCCACAGCAATATTTTCAATATAGTTTGAGTATTTTTCCAGCTCTTCGAATTGCCCAATGGAGCTAAAGGCATTTAAGGTATAATACGAATCACGCATCCAGCAATAGCGGTAATCCCAATTACGACCAGAGCCTGGATGCTCGGGTAAGCTGGTGGTGGTGGAGGCGGTGATGGCACCTGTATCTTCAAACTGGTGCATTTTTAAAGTAAGGGCAGAACGAATCACAGCTTCCTGCCAAAGTGGGCCAATAGTGCAGTGGCGCACCCAATCGTTCCAATAATCAATTGTTTTGGTTAAAAATGTTTCGGCCGTTTGCTTAATTGGGCCTTCTAGTGGCACACCCCAAGTCATAATTAAATAAATAGGCTGCTCTAGCTTAAAGGATTTGCCTTGCTGCAAATAATTTAATGAAATGTTAGTGGTTAATCGCACCTGATCCTCCAAGCCTTTAAATCGTAAATGACTACTTCCAAAACTTACCTCGGGTGTTACGGCTCCATATTCTCCTTTGGGGTTACACACTACTTTTATTTCGGGTGTGCCTTCCATCGATTCTATCTTTCTAATAAACATCAACGGTTTATAATGCCGGTCGTATTGCTCGAAACGAGGAGCAAAATCTGTTACTTTATAACGACCATCTTCGGTGCTAATTTCTGTAGTAAGCACATTGGTGTTTTTAATATAAGCCTGACACGTAGAATGGATTTCTTTGACAGGGTTAATGCTAAACTCACCTCCTTTTTCATCATCAAGCAAACCACCAAAAATAAAACTGCTATCAAATTTTGGCCAGCAAAGCCATTTTACACTTGCTTCGGTATCTATTAATGCCTGAAAAGCGCAATTGCCAATAAGACCCAGATTGTAAGTGTGACGTTCCATATTGCAAAAATGCTAAAAACTTATACGTATAGCAACAGGCAAGGACTACTTTTAAATCGAATCGAAATGTTAAGGATGAAAAGCTAAACTATATCTCATCTAACACCGAAATAAAAATACTGGGCTCCGGTCTAATTCTATAATTATCTGTTTGGTTTAGATATAATATTTCTCCTTGCTCATCTGTTAGCATTTATTTTAAGCATAGATTAAACCTTTTTAAAATAGTTTAGTCATAACCGCATAATTAAAAATCACATTATGAAAAACATACTCATTTTAATAGGAATTATTTTTATAACTGGATGTCGTAAAGATGAACCAATTAATTCTGCTGAAATTTTATATGGCAAGAACCGATTCACCACTATAATTGATGGATTTGAAAGAGAGTATTATGTGCATGTACCTTTAAGCTATGACGGTAGTGAAAACGTACCAATAGTATTTATGCTACATGGCACTAGTGGTGATGGTTTAAAATTTTATAATATTTCTGGATGGAAAGAAGTTGGTGAAACGGAAAACATACTGACTGTTTACCCGTCATCATGGAAAGTATGTTTTGTGCTACCAGATAATACGACTAAAGCGAATACAAAATGGAATTCGCAACCACATTCAAAATGGGAGTATTGCAGTGGAGACGAGCCTAAAAACGATATAAAATTTTTAGAAAGTATAATTACAGAAATGTCATCCAATTACAATATTGATACAAAACGTGTGTATTTAGTTGGTTTTTCTAATGGTGGCGAAATGGCTACGAAATGTTCAATTTCAATGAGCGGAAAGTTAGCAGCAATAGTTGCAAATGCATCTTCTTTTAAGACGGATACTACTTATGTTCCTAAACGAAAACTACCTGTTATGTATCAAAAAGGTGCTAATGACTATGGTCCTGGCAACATAGGACCAGTAAGGCCGTTAGATAGCCTAGATAGCTACATAGCTACTAATGGGCATCTATTTAATGTAGCTGCAAATACCCATGTTAGTAGTTTTAGCTTAAATTCTAATTTTACTTTTACGGTAGGTTCAAACACTTCTACTGCTATATTTAACCCATTAGTAGCTAATCCTGATAATCAGTTTCATATAGTAATGGTTGAAGGTTTGGGGCACGTGTATCCTAATGGAAAAAATCATTGGATGTTTGCTGCTGAGGAGCATTGGCAATGGTTAAAGCAATTTTCACTACCTTAACATCCTTAAATTAACTAAAACTGGTCTTAGCCTGATTGCGTATTTTCTTGCCATAGTAATTTTTACTCCTAAACAAGATTAGCAATTTTTTGCTTAATAAAATATAAATGATCTCAGCGAGATGCTAAGACCAATCTGAGCCTATATTTTTACTTCCAATGAACCTTTCACGTTATTAAATTGGTTTGGGGTGCTACTCGCTTCGGCTGGGGTATTATTAGAATATGTTAGTGATAATCAATTACATAGGTTTAAGCAAACAGTAGAGAATAAAGGAGTACTATCCACAGGTATTTGGAATACAGGCATCCTAATTACTTGGGAGAAATTTTGTTTTGGTGGGGATTGTATATGATGTCAATTAATACTTTCACACCATGGTATATAAGTTCGGGGGCAATAGGAGTCTCTCTGTTATTTGTTTTTATTTCAATACCAATGATGGATAAACACCTACTCCAAAACCGCCCTTCGTATGCCGTATATATGCTTAAAGTTGGTTCGATTTTGCCAAAAACCTCTGTCAAGTGATTATTTTGTATCATTGTATTTAAACATGACGGCTAAGTTCTATGTATAACAGCATTTTTTAAAGCTCTTAATATTGGATCTGCTATCGTTTCCCGCAGATAACGCATATTGTCGCTGATTTTTTTTCTGCGTAAATCTGCGTTATCTGCGGGAGAAAAACATAGGGGTGTAAATGAGCTATGAGTAAGGATGATGCGGAGTCTATTTTGCTGTATTTATTAGAACTTAACCAACATGACTAATTTTAAATTACCCTAAAAGTCAATATCCGAAACTATGAAATATAAAGTACTATTAGTTTTAATTGCAGGTGCGCTTTTAGCTGCTTGCAATAAAGAAAAAAAACAGCAACAACGGCAGCCACCCGAAATTCAAGTGGTGGAGGTAATCCAAAAAGATGTGCCTATCTATAGTGAGTTTGTAGGTCAGGCTTATGGGTTATACGATATCCCGATTAGAGCCAGAGTAGAAGGATTTTTAGAAGGGATTTATTTTAGTGAGGGCCAAGGAGTAAAAAAAGGACAGCTACTATATGTAATAGATGCACAACCATTTATAGCCGAAGTGGCTTCTCAACAAAGTAAAGTGGCCGAAGCAAAAACGGTGCTGGTAAATGCCTCGGCAGAGTTGAGCCGGTATAAGCCACTAGCGGAAAAAAATGCAGTAAGTAAGAGTGATTTAGATGCGGCTCAGGCAACCTACGATGCGGCTCTTGCTTCGGTAGAAGCTGCTAAAGCTAATATGAGAATGTCGCAAATAAATTTGAGTTATACAAGAATGAAATCGCCAATTAGAGGGGTTATTGGTAGAACAGAAGCTAAAATTGGCGAATTTGTAGGACGTGACCCAAACCCGGTAATTTTAAATACGGTATCAAGAATAGATACCATTAGAGTACAATTTTTTATCACAGAAGGGCAGTACTTGCGATTAGCTAAGCAGTATAGAGATGATATTAAAGAGAAAGGTGAAAATCCAAATACAAAAAGAAAAGCCGATATTCAGTTAATTCTGGCAGATGGCGAAGGGTATAATTTTTTAGGATGGTTTGATTTTATTGATCGGAACGTGGATTCTTCTACTGGTTCTATGATGGTGCAAGCAAGTTTTCCTAATCCCAATGGTTTATTAAGACCAGGTATGTACACAAAAGTAAAAGTGCCTATTGAAAATGTAAAAAATGCATTATTAGTTCCTCAACGATGTGTGAGCGAATTACAAGGTCAGTATTCTGTGTATATTGTAAACGGAGAAAATAAAATTGAAGCTAAGCAAATAAAAATAAAAGAGAAAATTGGTGATTACTACATGATTGAAGAAGGCGTAGTTGCCAAGGATAAAATAGTGCTAGAGGGGCTTCAGAAAGTAGGTTCTGGAATGGTTGTAAAACCGAAAATAGTAGAGTTTCAAAGTCAATCATCTGAGATAGAATAATTATGGCTGAGAACGAAGGAAACTTTTTTGTACATCGCCCCATTGTGGCGATGGTAATTGCCATCATCATTGTTATTGTTGGTGGGGTTTCAATGATAGGGTTGCCCATTGAGCAATACCCTAATTTAACTCCTCCTATTGTGGAGGTTAGAGGTACTTATACAGGTGCCAATGCCATTAGTGTAGAGGAATCTGTAGCTACACCATTGGAGCAAGAAATTAATGGAGTTGATAATATGATTTATATGAAATCAACCAATTCCAATGATGGAACTATGACTATTGAGGTTTCATTTGATGTAGGCACAGACCCA
>CAZZML010000234.1:0-5361 GCA_964654735.1 uncultured Roseivirgaceae bacterium
TGTATGCCCCAGAGTTTACATCACATTCGGAGGGTGTGCGAATAGAGGTTGAGTAACGAAGCTTTAAAAAGAGTAGTTAGGGCTTTTTCAGCAAGCTCTACTCTACCCTTTTTAAAGTTTCCAGCAAATAATTCCAGAATTTTTGAACCGAGCTAATTTGTGCTCGTTCATCGGGTGAATGGGCACCATAAATATTGGGGCCAAACGAAATCATTTCCATTTCAGGATAATGAGTACCCAAAATACCACATTCCAACCCTGCATGAATAGCACTAACATGAGCTTCTTCCTTAAACATTTCTTTGTACAAACTTTGCATTAGCTTTATAATACCGGCCTCAGGTTTTGGTTCCCATCCAGGGTAAGAACCGCTGGTAGTAACCGTAGCACCTATTAATTCAAATGCTCCTCGAATAGCATTTACTTCATCGTTTTTCTCCGATTCGGAACTGCTTCGGGTTAAGCATAAAATTTCATAAGCTCCATCTTTTACCAACACACGAGCAAGGTTATTCGAAGTTTGCACCAATCCTTCAATCTCAGGACTCATCCGGTATATGCCATTAGGGCAAGCATAAACTCCTTTCAATAATTTCGATTGAAATTCAGGATTTAATCGTGTAGAAGCTTTTTCTGTTGATGTTGCTACCAGTTCAGCATTGGCATCTGTACTTGCAAATTCACTCGCCAGCATTTTATTAAAATCAGTAACTACCGAATTAAACTGTTCTAAATTAGTAGCAAGTATAGAAATTATAGCCTTCGATTCTCTTGGGATTGCATTTCTTAAACCTCCCCCATCTACCGAATGAATAGCCAGCTCAGTACCATTATTCACCAGCTCGGTAAAAAAGCGATTCATCAGTTTATTGGCATTTCCCCTGCCCAACTGAATGTCAACTCCGGAATGGCCTCCTGTCAGCCCTTTTACTTCAACATCAAAAGAGTGATAGTCGCCTTGTAATTCTTCTTCACTATAATTTCCCTTAGTCGTAATATCTACTCCTCCTGCACAACCAATGGTGAGTTCGTCATCATCTTCTGTATCGAGATTAAGGAGCATTTTAGCATCTAGCAATCCACCTTTTAATCCAATGGCACCCGTCATACCAGTTTCTTCATCAATAGTAAATAAGGCTTCTAATGCCGGGTGTACAATATCAGTAGATTCTAATAAGGCCATAATGGCGGCAATGCCAATGCCATTATCGGCACCAAGTGTTGTTCCCTTTGCTTTTACCCAATCTCCGTCCACATACATTTGAATGCCCTGGGTATCAAAATCAAAATCGGTATTGGCATTTTTTTGATGCACCATATCTAAATGGCTCTGCAATGCAATAATAGGGCGGTTTTCCATTCCAGCACTGGCCGGTTTTTTAATAATTACATTCCCGATTTCATCCACAATGGTTTCCAATCCTAAGCTTTCACCAAACTTCTTAGCAAACTCAATTACTTTTTCCTCTTTTTTAGAGCCTCGTGGAATTGCATTCAAATCTGCAAAATTCTTCCATAAAACTTTGGGTTCTAGTGCTCTTACTTCGTCAGCCATATTTTTTATAATTAAAATTATTCTCTATTAAACTAATCTGCCCTACTGAAAAAATGATATGTAAAGCATAGTGTAAAGGTATTGATGTAAATGCTTCAAGCCAATGATAGTTGAGAAAGTAGTGCACAAAAACAAGGAGGCCAAGGCCTCCTAATAAAACCATGCTACATTATTTTCCAGTGGCTGTATGAGAAGTATAACCGGCTTCTCTCTTCTCTGCTTTTTCCATCCATTGTGGCAAAATATTTTCGATAAAATCCTGCTTATCGGCATTAAGTTTATCTATGTCCAAACCAATATAGGCTTGTGCTTTTGCTTTGGTTGAAACATCTGGCATAGGTACATCTTCGTTATACCCCAGTTCTGAAAGTAGCCTTGCCAGCTTTAATCTGCCATTTTGAGCAATTTCAATTCCTGTACTAATTACACGCAAAGCTTCAACCGGTGCATGAAATGCCCCTCCGTGGCTGGCTGCTGCGTAATCCCATCTCCACTGTGCATGGCGAATGTCCATTAATATATCTTTCATTTGCTCTTCTGTTGCCCCTTTTTTCCAGGCAAATTCTGCTTCAACATGTAGCTTAACTAATAAGTGCTCTAAAATACCCCTGGCATCCAGCACCTTATCCATATTACTGTTAACATTTGCCGTAAGTTCTTTTTCGCTTTCACGATGGCATACCACACAAGAGTTTGACATATTGTTTAACGGGCTTTGGATTTTATGATCTGTAAATTTCACCCCACCCTCTGAGCGGTAAGGCATATGACAATCGGCACAGGAAACCCCTCGTTTGGCATGAATACCCTGCTGGTATAGCTCATACCCGGGATGCTGCGTTTTAAGCATGGGTGCCTTGCTTAATTTATGAGTCCAGTCTGAAAAACCAATATTATCATAATACGCCTCCATTTCTTCAGCTCCCATTCCGTTATCCCACGGAAAAGTAAGGTAAGGTGTACCTTCTGCCAAAGGGCGTTTTTTATCAAAATAATACTCTACATGGCATTGGGCACAAACCAAAGACCTCATTTCCTGATTAGATGCTTTGGTAATATCCTCTCCCCTTCTTTCAAAAGCTTCGATTAAAGCAGGACGGGTTATTTTTAAATCCATGGTTTTTTCATCGTGGCAATCGGCACAGCCCACTGGGTTTACCTGCTCTCCACCATACTTTGCCCATTTACCTGAGTAAAACTCTTTGGGGCCTACTTCGCTCATTAATCTTGGCACATCTGGTCCTTTACACGACCAACAGGTTGAAGGCATTGGGCCTGAATCCGGGGTTTTGGGTGCACCTGTTCTAAGCGAGTGTACAAGATCGCTTATGGCATACATATGTCCTTTGCTTTGGTTATAATCTTTTGCAAATCCATAGCCTGCCCATAGCACCACTAACGAGGGGTAGCGCTCTAGCATATCAATATTAGCATTGCCATTATGCTTGCTCATAAAGCTGGTATCTTCGGTTGCCTTCCACGATTCGTATTGGTTAGGGTAATTCTTACCCCAAATTTCACCTCTGGGTTCCAAAGGTTCTATTTCAACTTTAGGACGATCGAGGTATAATGTTTCTGTACGTCTTTCCATAATGGTAGAAGACAACAACCCAATTACAAAAACTACCACTACTGTAAGTGCGAATAAAACCCACATTAACCAAGGGCGTTTTTTTGCTTTTTGTCTAATAGTGCTCATGCTATATAATTTATTTTTTTGATATTTTATTTAACCACTTAGGTACGGGGCTTCCCAATGTAGGAACTCTTGCGTTAGGTGTTGAAGTTAATCCTTTTACTCTTCCGTGGGGTACTTCACGATGGCATTGCCAACATAATTTACCTTCGTTATGGTTGGCTTCTGCCAACGAAATATTTAATAGCCCAACATCTTGATTGAGCGTGCTATGGCAACGTTTACAATTTTCCTGTACAACTGCTTTGCCCTCCTCTTTCATTCTAATTACCTGCGGCTCCGTTCCCAGTGTAAATGCAGTAGCATGCCCAAGTCCGTCTTTGGCTTTAAATACATACTTGGCTACAGGGTTAGTTTGTGGCACATGGCAATCGTTGCAAGTAGTTTTTCTGCCGTGCGAGCTATGTCGCCATGTGGCATACTCAGGCATCATTACATGGCAATTAACGCATGTTTTAGGATCATCTGACAGATATGAAACTGCATTGGAAACATACACACTATAAAATGTCATACCCACAATTACACCTACCAGTATGGTTACAAAGATAATCCATTGTGGAGGTGGTTTAAAATAGGAAAAGAATCTCATATTTTGTTGTGTAGGTTTTAATTATCACCCTTTCTCTTTGGTTTCAAAAAGGGTGGGTTTAAATGTAAGCATTAGCCAAGCCCAGTTATTTGTAAGCGTGTTATCTCCTGTTCCTTTTATTGCTACCATAGACTCTGTTGAAAACATTTGAGAATAACCAATTTTTAAGTTAACCGATTTGTGCAATTTAGCCACATATATTAAATCAATCTCGGTACCTAACGAGTTTGAGATAGTTTGCCCGGCATTATTAGGGTCTTCAATGGATGCTGCACTCATAAAATAGTGCACATTTGCCACCAAGTTAGACTTATCTGTTAGTTTGAAATTAGTTTTTATGTTTAAATCAACAAGCCCTTTACCGCTGTGGCCATTGCCTACATAAAAATAATCCATAAACCCATAAAACTTATGGTTGGTGCCATACAAAGGGGCAAACGATTTGTCTTGTGTATCGGTAGAGTTGGTTCCAGATAGGATTTCGCCCCCAATGGTTATAGGTGTTATTCTTGTTTTAAAAGTTGCGTATAACGAGGCTAAAAAGGCATTTACATCAGTACCACTACCATTTTTACCACCCTGGTAGTACAATTCTGTACTAAGCTTTACATCTCCAAATTTTTTGTCGGCAATTACCGCATAGGTTTGCCTGTAGGCCATAGAGGAGTCTGCAGCAACTTGCCTCCCATCGTTATGTACTAAAACTGCTAAGTTTCCAGCATCTGATTTGGATTCAAAACGGGCAAACTGCATAGTTTTATAATTGTTAGTTACTGTATGGTCATAAAAATTTTGATTTAACCACCCAGGTTCAGCTCTCCAGTTTTGGTTATAAGCTAGGCCAACATCCAGTTTCATCCCATCATTATTTTTCCACAAGAACAAAAAAGCATCGTGGCTTCTTGCTTGTGCTGCCCAATTTAGGTTACCCAAGAATCGAGCTCCATCATAATCAAGTTCCATACGACCTGCCCTAACCCCAAATTTGTTGTTGAAATTAAATTGCCCCCAGGCTTCGTGTACATTCTGTAAATTAGGGTCGGTTTTGTACACTTGATCAACACTACCCCAAATTCTAACATCTTGTAAAGTAAGTTTTAAAATTAGCTCCTCCGTTTTATAGTTAAAGTATAACCTGGAGCGTTGCTCAATAAAAAAAGCAGGAGGCACATCTTTATTATGGGGTGCTTTAAACCCATTTCTAAACTCCGCCCTTGGGCGTATTTCGGCATCTAGCCTAAACTGTGCGGTGGCGTTAAGAGCAATTAGTACCATTAACGAAGTTAGTATAAGGTTCTTCATTTAGTTTTATTTTTAAAATTACGATATGTGATATTAATTACACAAGCAAAATAAAAAATAATATGGCTGTCTTAAAATGACGATGGTCAACTAAATAAGATACTTTTGTCCTATTTAGTTGACCATTGTACTCAACTCTAAAATAATCAAGCCATCAACTTTCTAACCTGATTAATTCATGAATATTTGGTTACTACTCAGCTATACGTTTTTGAA
>CAZZML010000235.1:0-5346 GCA_964654735.1 uncultured Roseivirgaceae bacterium
TGAATGGTTGGCAATTGGAATGCGTAATAGATTATTCATGAATTATTCAGGTTAGTTATATGATAGGTTTATAAACCTGAGTTAGGTGTAAGCGAGGGTGTACTTTAAAGTATACATATAAAGTTTATAGCAGAGATGCAGATTTCCTATCTAAAAACAAATACGTTGAGGTATGTTTTTGTAAAATAGAAGCAGGTACTTCGGGGGTTACCTCACCATTAACCACCCTTTCCACAGCTCTGGCTTTGCGTTCATCAGGCACGCTGCAAATAATATGAGTTGATTTCATTATTCGGTTTACCGACATACTAATTGCCCGGGTGGGCACTTCGTCTAAACTTTTAAACCAACCTTCGCCCATTTGTTGCTCCCGGCAGGGCAAATCCAGTGCTACATCAAGGTACGAATCTTCAATATCAAAATCTGCCGGGGGGTCGTTAAATGCCAAATGTGCATTTTCGCCAATGCCTACAAAGGCAACATCAATAGGGTGTTTAATAATTAAGTTGTGTAGTCTTTGGCACTCTTCCTGCACATTGCCCTCACCGTTTACGTAATGAAATGCCTGTGGTTTTACTATAGTAACAAACCGCTCTTTAAGATATTTTCGAAAAGAGGCAGGGTGTGTTTCTGCTACTCCAATATATTCATCCAAATGAAAACAGGTTACAACTGACCAATCAATATCTTCTTTTACCAATACCTCTAGCATTTCAAACTGAGAAGCTCCTGTAGCAACAATAATGTTAGCTTTTCCATTTTCTGCAATGGCTTCTTTTATTAGTTCTGCTCCTTTTTTAGCAGCTTTACTACCTAATTCAACTTTATTATCAGTAATATTTGTTTTCATTTGTTTGTAATTTTTTATCAATCTAGTATCAGACCTGTTTAAGGCTTAAAATTCGGACAAAATATAAAGGCAAAATTATTGTTCATAATGCCTTTAGAAGTACAAACGCGCAAGTTAGCAAAAAAGTGGTGGCATCAAAAAATCTAATCTAAAAACTTGTAATTACAAGCAATATATTTTTTACCTTCGAACTATGGTTAATAAAATTAAAGAAGCAGCTAAATCTAAGTTAGACACATTTATTAAAGTTCGTAGGCATCTGCATGCCAATCCCGAATTATCCTTTAAAGAGTATGATACCTGTGCTTTCATTAAAGATTATTTAAAAGAAATAGATGTTGATGAAGTAAAACAAATTGATGAGACCGGAGTTTTGGGAATAATAAAAGGGAAAGGTAGTGGTAGAACAGTTTTACTACGAGCCGATATAGATGCCCTGCCTATTAATACTGAGTTACAAACCGATTACAAATCTAAAAATAAAAATGTGATGCATGCCTGTGGGCACGATGTTCATACAACCTCTTTGCTGTTTGCAGCATTTATCTTAAACGGCCTAAAAAAAGAATTTACAGGAACCATTAGGTTGCTTTTTCAACCAGGAGAAGAAAAAATGCCCGGGGGCGCACCTATAATGATTAAACATGGAGTTTTGGAAAACCCTGTACCTTCTGCCGTATTCGGTCAACATGTTTTTCCCCAGATGCCGGTAGGTAAAGTTGGATTTAAATCTGGCAAATTTATGGCCAGCATGGACGAAATTTATATTACGGTTAAAGGCAAAGGAGGCCATGGGGCAATGCCCGAAACTACCATTGACCCTGTTTTTATTGCCTGCCAAATAGTAACTTCGGCACAGCAGTTGGTAAGCAGGGTATCCGACCCAAAAACACCTACTGTATTATCGTTTGGCAAAATAATGGGTAATGGTTCGGTAAATGTAATTCCAAACAACGTGTATTTAGAAGGAACTTTTAGAACGGTGGATGAAGCCTGGCGAAAAGAAGCATTGGCCAAGCTAAAAAAGATGGCAAACTCAATTGCAGAAGGGTTGGGTGGAAGTTGTGAGATAAAAATTAATGATGGATATCCTTTTGTATTTAATAATGAAAAACTTACCAAGCGGGCTAAATTACTTGCCCAAGAATATTTAGGGAAAGAAAACGTGCTTGATCAGGAAATATGGATGGCTTCTGAAGATTTTGCCTATTACTCTCACCTGGTGCCTTCTACCTTTTATTTACTGGGTGTACAAAATAATGATAAAGGCATTAATTCGGGGCTGCACACTCCAACTTTTAACATTGATGAAAAAGCACTGGAAACTGGAGCAGGGCTAATGGCATGGCTAGCAATAAATGAGTTGAAAGAATAGGGAAGCTATTTGCCATTAAGCATCATCATCCAAGCTCCGGGCCGGCAATTAACACTTGCTGTTTGGGGCTACCGGCAAAAGGGTTAGCTTTTAGGTACATGCGCCTAAACGACCGTTGCACTGTAAAATTTAACCCTTCAAACCATGCTATTAACTCCTTGTGCTCTTCCATTACATCCACTACCACAGGCTGCCCTTCCATTTTGTTTAAAACAGAAAACAACAGTGCTTTAGCATTATTCAATGTATTGGCAACAACAGGCCCAACCTGAGTAAAATTGCAGCCCGGCCTGCTTAGTATGTAGCCGGTAACTCTATCATTCTCTTCTAAATACCAGGCTTTTTCTGTTTGGTTTTTAAGCAGAAAATTCAGCACCTTTTCCCTGTTAACTCCAAATGCCTTCTCATCGTATAAAACAACATCTTTGAGTTTAGTAGGGGTTAGCTCTTTCGGTTCTAAAGCCGCATCAATGTTAGTTGGTTGTATTAAGTTTTGGGTGGTCATTCGGGCAATGCCATATTCATCAACAAACCCTAATTTATCATACACTTTTTTGCCGGCTGCAGTAGCATCTAATTTAATAGATTTACAAGAACTAAGCTTTTTGATAATAGTATTGAGAAGTAATTTACTCAACCCTTTACCTCTGTGGTTTCTGTTAACCAGCATCATTCCTATCCAGGCAACCTTATTTTCAAAATTAATGGCTGTAACTGTTCCTGCCATCTCACCTCCAGTTTCTGCTACAAGGCAAAGCTCTGGGTTATGAGAGCACAGTAGTGCCCAATCCATCTCGGTTTGATTCCAGCCTTCGGCCTCCTTTAGTTTCATAGCAGGCTCAATATCAGCCATCTCCATTTTTCGTATGCTAATTAAACTCATAAATAGTTTCTCAAAAATTTAGACCCCTTATTTTAAAAACTTTAACGACTAATAAATTAAAGATGATAAGCAGGATGTTAACAAAAATAATTATTATTGAGCACTAATTAAACTTGTAATTACAAGTTTAATTAGTGCTCTTTGTTTTGCATATTTAGTTTAGTTCACATTATGATATTTAAACTTCTTTGTAAAAAATACTTGTTACTTATAATAAATTTTTAAATAATGACCTTTTCAACAATAGATATACTTGTTTTTGTTTCGTATGCCTTATTAATTATTGGCGTAGGTCTTTATGTGTCCAGAGATAAAAAAGGGCATCAGAAAAATGCCGAAGATTACTTTTTGGCAGGCAAATCATTGCCCTGGTGGGCTATAGGAGCCTCGTTAATTGCTGCCAATATTTCGGCAGAGCAGTTTATTGGCATGTCAGGCTCAGGCTTTGCCATTGGTCTGGCCATTGCTTCATACGAGTGGATGGCAGCGATTACATTAATTATTGTAGGCAAGTATTTCCTGCCCATATTTATCGAAAAAGGGCTTTATACCATTCCCGAATTTATCGAAAAAAGGTTTAGCAAAAACCTGAAAACTATTTTAGCCGTATTTTGGATTGCACTCTTTGTTTTTGTAAACCTAACAACCGTACTGTATTTAGGGGGCAAAGCACTGGATACCATTATTGGCAATGGAGATGGCAGCTTAATGCTAATAAGCATTATTGGGTTGGCATTATTTGCAGCCGTTTATTCGCTTTGGGGAGGGCTTTCGGCTGTAGCCTGGACAGACGTTGTGCAGGTGGTATTGCTTATTGCAGGTGGGTTAATTACTGCTTTTATTGCCTTAGACCATGTGGCTCCGAACGGGGGTATTATTAATGGGCTGGTGCATATATACCAGGAGGTACCCGAAAAATTTTCGATGATACTGGAAAGGGGCGAAATTATTACACCCAATGGCAAAGATGCCTGGTGGGATTTGCCCGGCTTAGCTGTTATAATTGGAGGCATGTGGGTAGCCAATTTATATTACTGGGGATTTAACCAATACATTATTCAGAGAACACTAGCTGCCAAGAGCTTAAAAGAAGCTCAAAAAGGAATAGCCTTTGCGGCCTTCTTAAAATTATTAATTCCATTAATTGTAGTAGTACCTGGCATTATTGCTTATGTAATGAATATTGATGCCTCGGGTGCCGTGATTGGCGCAGATTTTATAAATGCTGATGGCTCTATTGCCAATGATAATGCAGCTCCCTGGCTGATAAAGAATTTTGTGCCGGCTGGCTTTAAAGGCTTGGTACTGGCAGCTTTAGCAGCAGCTATTGTTTCCTCTTTGGCCTCTATGCTAAACTCAACAGCCACTATTTTTACCATGGATATTTACCTGCCATACATCAACAAAAAAGCAAGTGATAAACAAACCGTAAACGTAGGTAGGATAACGGCAGCCGTTTCGCTGGTAATAGCCATTTTAATAGCTCCTATGCTTGGCAATTTAGGACAGGCCTTTCAGTTTATCCAGGAATATACTGGTGTGGTAAGCCCAGGTATTTTAGCTGTATTCCTTGCCGGTTTATTTTATAAAAAGGCAACTAATAATGCCGCTATCTGGGGTGTAATTCTTTCCATTCCTATTGCTATGTATTTTAAGGTAGCTCCTAACGGCTGGTCTGATGCTATGGTTTTTGTAAACATTCCGTTTATGCACCAAATGCTAATTACCTGCCTTGGTACGTTAGCCATAATAGCCAGCATAAGCCGGCTTGAAGGCAAGGGCAACGATGATGAAAAACGAATAACACTTACCAAAAAATTATTTCATACTAGTCCGGCATTTAATATTTCGGCTATGTTGATACTGCTGATTCTAACATTTTTATATGCGTTTTTCTGGTAGGTTACGAATATGATGGATGGGTCATAACGGGATATCATCTCGGCAAGTGCTGCTAAAATATTGAGAGAGGTAGAAAGCATTGTCCCCTAATTGTTTGTCGTCATTCTTCTTCTCTAAAGTTCTTTCTTGAGTTTGATATGCCCTCAGAACAAAACCGTGTTTAGAGGCAAATTTGGTAAAAAATGGAGGAGCTTTGCAAAAAGTGTAATGAACTAAACTACTTAAAAACGAGCAATAATTATCTCAAACACAGTTTTGTTACTTGTTTTCAAAGAACTAATTCTTAATCTTGTATCCTCAAGTAACGCAAGGTACACAACAAAATGCCTAACAATG
>CAZZML010000236.1:0-5341 GCA_964654735.1 uncultured Roseivirgaceae bacterium
TACTTCAACATTCATGGCCTACTTCGCTAATACTACAGTTGAATTTTTAGGCCCTGGAATAGAACCATTAATAACTATCAAGTTTTGCTCAGGCATGATTTTAAGAATTTGCAAGTTGGTAACCGTAGCTTTTTTGCCACCCATTCTACCAGCCATTCTCATTCCTTTAAATACACGAGCAGGATAAGATGCTCCACCAATAGAACCTGGTGCTCTTAACCTGTTATGCTGACCGTGCGTTGCTTGGCCAACTCCTGCAAAATTATGTCTTTTTACTACCCCTTGAAAACCTTTACCTTTAGAGGTAGCAGAGGCATCTACGAAATCGCCTTCAGCAAAAACATCTTCGATTTTAACTTCTTGTCCTAATTGAACTCCACCTTCAAACTCAACTCTAAAGTCTCTAAATTCAACTACATGTTGTTTTGGAGTTGTTTTCGCTTTGTCAAAATGACCTTTTAATGCTTTGGGGGTATTTTTTTCCTTACGCTCTCCGTAAGATAATTGAACAGCCGTATAGCCATCAGTCTCCGCATTTTTAACTTGTGTTACTACACAAGGACCAGCTTCAATAACTGTGCATGGAATGTTCTTTCCATCGGCACCATAAAGGCTAGTCATTCCGATCTTTCTTCCTATTATACCAGACATTTTTTTTAATTAATTTCCCCTTAAGGTAAAGCCACTCTTGGCCCCTTTCCGCTAAGGGACTGCAAAGATAGCAATTAAAATTTTCTTTCCAAGAGGTGCAATACATATTTATTACACGTTGAAGCAAAAAGAAGATCCAACTTTAAATCGGCTCTTCTTTATAACATGTTTCTACTTATCAGACCTTGATTTCAACGTCAACTCCACTAGGCAACTCAATTTTCATAAGCGCATCAACTGTTTTAGAGCTTGCAGAAAAAATATCTAACAAACGCTTATAAGTACACAGTTGAAATTGCTCACGTGCTTTTTTGTTTACATGTGGCGATTTAAGTACTGTAAATTTTTCTTTTACTGTTGGCAATGGAATTGGTCCATTTACCACAGCGCCAGTTGCTTTTACTGCACGTACAATCTTTTCAGATGACTTATCAACCAAGTTATGATCGTAAGACTTTAGTTTTATTCTAATCTTCTGGTTCATAACTTATTTTTTAACTCCTTTAACTTCTTCAATAATTTTTTCGGCCAAGTGCTTAGGCACCGGATCATAATGCGAGAACGTAAGCGATGCTGATGCTCTACCCGAAGTAATCGTTCTTAAAGTAGTAACATAACCAAACAATTCTGATAATGGCACATCCGCTTTTAAGATTTGTGCACCAGCTTTAGAATCCATTCCTTTCATTATGCCTCTTCGCTTATTCAAGTCACCATTAACAGGGCCTGTATATTCTTCGGGCGTAACAACCTCAACAGCCATAATTGGTTCTAATAATTGAGGGCCTGCTTGTTTAGAAGCTTCCTTAAATCCAATACGCGCTGCCAACTCAAATGATAACGCATCCGAATCAACATCGTGGAAAGAACCGTGGTACAACTTTACATATAATGAATCAACTGGAAACCCAGCTAACGCACCATTTGTCATCGCTAATTTGAAACCTTTTTCAATAGATGGAATAAATTCTTTTGGAATTACACCCCCTGAAATTTTGTTTTCAAACAGAAGACCTTCTTTGCCGTCTTCTCTAGGTCCCATTTCAAACACAATGTCGGCAAATTTACCTTTACCACCTGATTGTTTCTTATAAACCTCTTTGTGATCAACTAGTTTCGTAACATTTTCTTTGTACGCAACTTGAGGGGCACCTTGATTGATCTCAACACTAAACTCACGTTTTAAACGATCGATGATAATCTCCAAGTGAAGCTCACCCATTCCTCTTAAAATAGTCTGACCTGTTTCTTGGTCAGTGTTAACTCTAAGCGTAGGATCTTCTTCAATTAATTTAGCAATGGCCATACCCAATTTATCAACATCGGCCTGTGTTTTAGGCTCAATGGCATAACCAATAACTGGCTCTGGGAACGACATTGACTCAAGAATAATTTTATGCTTTTCGTTTACAAGCGAATCTCCTGTTTTAATATCTTTAAAGCCTACACCTGCAGCAATATCTCCTGCTTCCGCAACTTTAATTGGGTTTTGCTTGTTAGAGTGCATTTGCATTAAGCGAGAAATACGCTCACGCTTACCAGTACGTGCATTATACACATACGATCCTGCTTCTAATTTACCTGAGTACACTCTAAAAAAGCATAGACGACCCACAAATGGATCAGTAGCTATTTTAAATGCTAATGCAGCAAATGGCTCATTTACATCTGGTTTACGAACTTCCTCTTCTTCAGTATCAGGATTTATTCCAACAACAGGAGGCATATCCATAGGAGATGGCAAGTAAGCACAAACCGCATCAAGCATGGCTTGAACACCTTTGTTTTTAAAGGCAGACCCACACATTACAGGTGAAAATGACATGTCAATTACCGCTTCACGGATTGCTTTGTTCATTTCTGCTTCTGTAATACTTCCAGGATCCTCAAAGAATTTTTCTAAAAGAGCATCGTCATATTCAGCAACTGATTCAATCAGTTTTTGCCTCCACTCTTCTACCGTATCTTTTAAATCTTCAGGAATCTCTATTTCTTTATAGGTCATTCCCATATCCTCATCGCTCCAAACAATTGCTTTGTTTGTGATAAGGTCAACTACTCCAATAAAATCCTCTTCTGATCCAATCGGAATTTGAAGAGGCACAGGATTAGCTCCTAGCTTTTCTTTTATTTCATTTACTGCTTTAAAGAAATCAGCTCCAGCACGATCCATTTTGTTCACAAAACAAATTCTTGGCACCTTGTACTTATCAGCTTGTCTCCAAACAGTTTCTGATTGTGGCTCTACGCCAGATACAGCACAAAATAAGGCAACAGCTCCATCTAGCACACGAAGTGAACGCTCTACTTCAACGGTAAAATCAACGTGGCCAGGGGTATCAATAATGTTAATACCATATTCTTTAGTCATATCAATTTGCTCACCTTGATCGGTTGGATATTTCCAGGAAGTGGTTGTAGCGGCAGAGGTAATGGTAATGCCACGCTCTTGCTCTTGCTCCATCCAGTCCATGGTGGCAGCACCATCGTGTACTTCACCAATTTTATGGCTCAACCCTGTATAGTACAGAATACGTTCTGTAGTGGTTGTTTTACCAGCATCGATGTGAGCCATGATGCCGATATTTCTTAGATAATTTAAATCCTTAGCCATAATTAAAAACGGAAATGCGAGAATGCTTTGTTTGCCTCAGCCATTCTATGCGTATCATCTTTCTTTTTAATTGAACCACCTTCACCTTTTGAGGCTGCAATGATTTCTGCTGCTAGTTTATCAGTCATGGTTTTTTCGCCCCTCTTACGAGTGAACATAATCATCCATTTCATCCCTAGCGATATTTTACGGTCGGGCCGAACCTCTAAAGGAACTTGAAATGTGGCACCACCAACTCGCCTACTCTTAACTTCTACGGTAGGACTAACGTTAGCTAGTGCTTTTTTCCAAGTGTCAAGTCCATTCTCACCAGTTTTATCTTCTACCATTGCAATGGCATCGTAGAAAATAGAATAAGCAATACTCTTCTTACCATCGATCATAAGATTGTTAACAAACCTTGTTACAAGTGTGTCAGCAAACTTTGGATCAGGTAGAATATACCTTTTCTTAGGTTTAGCTTTTCTCATTTACTTCTTAATTTTTAAAATTACTTTTTTGGGCGCTTAGCACCGTACTTCGAACGTCTTTGTGTTCTGCCACTTACACCTGCAGTATCTAGAGCACCTCTAATGATGTGATATCGTACACCGGGAAGATCTTTTACTCTTCCACCACGAATCAATACAATAGAGTGTTCTTGCAAGTTATGACCCTCGCCTGGAATATAGGCATTGACCTCTTTACCGTTAGTTAACCTTACACGGGCAACTTTACGCATAGCTGAGTTTGGCTTTTTAGGGGTAGTTGTATATACCCTGGTACAAACTCCTCTACGTTGAGGACAAGAGTCAAGAGCAGGGGACTTAGACTTTGAAGTCAGCTTCTTTCTTCCCTTTCTTACTAATTGTTGAATAGTAGGCATCTATCTATCTTTTTAATACGAATCTGCGGCCTTCGCAAAATTTCGGACTGCAAAGATATAAAATTGGAATTTAGAATACAAAGGTTGTTAAAGATTTAGAAAAGAAATAAATGCGGGGCTAAATTTATAATGAAAGAGGTTGGAAATATAGGGAATAAAATTGGTATGTAAAGCATGTAAATGGCACGTGGGGACACGAGCCAAGGATGAGAAAAGAAATAAATGAGCTATTGAGTTAGCTTCGTTTTAACCTTTGTTAATACACAAATTTAAGTAATTGAACGTTGATTTTGGGAGGTAAACATAACTTCTTTCTTTATATCCATAAGGTTTCCTTTTTGTAAGGCATAATATTTAACCCGTAAATAAACAACAGCAACCAAGAGGTTAAAGACCTACCTCTTTTAATAGTTAATGATTTCTTCTAATTATTTCAAACTATCACAAAGCATACCAATTAATATCACTAGGCAGTGTATATCTATTTTCTGATTATCGAACTTGAGCAAATTACCATAACTACAAATAGTTAAGGACTAAAGAAATGATTATTATTGATGTATGTGGGAACTAATTGTAAGTACCTTAGAAGCAATTAGATTTATAATAGCTAGAAAACCAGCTTTGGGAAATAAGCTCAGTAAGGAATTTAAAGTTAAATTAACCTCTGGAATTATAGGTAAATATGCTAAAAGTAAAGAATTGTGTCAATATTCCATTAATTATGAAATAATCGTAACATCAGAAGAGAAACTATCCATCAATTACATATACCTGATTCTACCAAGCGATGTTACAGGCAACAGCTTAAATAAGTCAATAACTCAAGTTTTTCCTGAGGATGATGTTGGTGATAAAGGGAAATTTTATATTCACTTTGGCAATGAAGAAATCCAATTCACAAAAAAAGGTGATTATAATTTTGATGAAGACAAAGTTTTGAGAGTCTTTAATTATCAAAAGTTAAAATACTTTCAAATAGTGGTTAACACCAATAAATACGGTGATGTCAAATCTAATAAATTAAAATTTGACAATAAATAACCCGTTCAGGATACAGAACAACCTATGCTATATAGACGAGCACTAATTTAAGCACATGCAGTTTATTTCATCTAAAAAGTAACCATTAATGCTTGAAACAAAATCGAATAGCTTCTTAGCCTGAATAATTCATGAATAATCTATTACGCATTCCAATTGCCAACCAT
>CAZZML010000237.1:0-5341 GCA_964654735.1 uncultured Roseivirgaceae bacterium
CTGGCAGACACTTAAAATGCTCATAACAAATATTCATGAATTAATCAGGATAAAACATTCCAAATCATTAACACAGTTTAGTAATCTTGTACTAAATTTCAACTATGACCGAGATCCATTTAGATGTAGTGGCTAATAAAAAGCTCTATTTTGCTTCAGATTTTCATCTTGGTACACCTACCAACGAAAAAAGCCGGGAGAGGGAGCTTAAAATTATTCGTTGGCTAGACTTAATCAAAAAGGATGCTTCAGCCATTTTTTTGCTTGGAGACATTTTTGATTTTTGGTACGAGTACACAAAAGTGATCCCTAAAGGGTTTACTCGGTTTCAAGGAAAAATTGCAGAGCTAACAGATAGTGGCATTCCAGTTATATTCTTTACTGGTAACCACGACATGTGGATGGATGACTATTTCTCAAAGGAGCTTGGTGTAATCATTCACCACGAACCAGCCGCCATTCTTATTGGTGAAAACAAACTCTTCGTGGGTCATGGTGATGGATTGGGACCGGGTGATGGCAAGTACAAAATTCTTAAAGGTTTGTTCAAAAGCAAAACTGCTCGATGGGTGTTTTCTAGATTGCACCCTAACTTTTCGTTAGCATTAGGTCAAGCTTGGTCTAAAAAAAGCCGCATTAACAGTACTGATTTTGAAGGAGAAGGCTTTAATGAAAAGGAATTCCTATTTCAATATTGCAAACAAATTGAAGAAAAGGAACATTTTGATTATTATATATTTGGGCATAGGCATTTGCAATTAGATATGCAAGTCGGAAAAAATAGCAGGTATATTAATTTAGGCGAATGGGTGAATCATTCTAGATATGCTACATTGCACAATAAAAAATTAGAATTAATCGATTTTGAAAATTAATATTATACTATATTTTCTTATTCTTCTACCTGTTTTTTCAACAGCTCAAAATTATCAATTCAAAGATTCAGTGCTATTTAAACATAGAATCATAGATTACTCAATGGATGCAACAGGAAGCATATTCTTATCTTTTGAAGGAGGCTCTATTACTAAGTATTCATCAACATTAGACTCCCTCCTTACCTATTCTCCACTTAAAGTAGGAGATACTAAATTACTAGAATCGGGAACTGGGCTTGTGATTTTTGCATTTTATGATTTTTTTCAAGAATACTTAATTACCGACCGCTTTTTAGCAAGACCTACAAGAACAAGGCTTAATTCTTCTATCGATTATATAGACATTGCTACCCAAAGCCAAGATAATAATATATGGTTAGTAGAGAACTCTACTTTTAGGCTCATAAAATATAATGTAACATTGAATCAGGTTGAGATAGAAATGGCCTTAAACACGGTAGTAGATAACCCAGATAATGATTTCACCTTTATTAAAGAATACCAAAATCAAGTTTTTTTAGTTGATAAGAACTCAGGAATTTACGTTTTTGACAACTTGGGAAATTTTTCCAAGTTCATTTCTGCCAAAACAAGCAAATGTACTTTTGAAAAGAATATTATTACTTATATGGAAGAAGGCATAATGGTAAACTTGGATATTTATTCTAATAGCGAAGAGAGGTCACTCATTACCGAAACAGGGGTTTTGGGCATTATGCATTATAAATCAGACCTTTACTATGTAAAAAAAAAGTCATTAAAAAGGTATTACTAGCTGAGCCATTCTCAATATAATTCAATTAAAGTTATGAGTAGAATAGCTTATCTCTTATATTTGATACTAGTTCTGATTGATTTAAAAACTCCCCTTATATCTTATAACTAAAATAGAGGGGAGTTTTTTAATGTTAAAGAATTTTTGGGCAAAAAAAGAAACGCCTCGGTCAAGGCGTTTCAAGGTCAAAAACTCAAAATAAATTAGATTATCTCCATAACCTAAAATAACAACAGCACTAATATACAGAACGGATTTGAGAGTTTTAACAATTTTTAACAAATTCCATTAAAAAAATGATCGATTTCATTGCATCGAACAAAAAACTGTCCGATTTCGTTACACTTACATAACTTACTAAGTTAATTATCGCTTCATTTGTATCCTAATGCCGAATCTATTCATTGGCATAGTTTTAACTATACATAAACCTATTTTAAGCCTGTGGAAAATAATTTAGGAAAAATACTAATCATTGATGATGATGAGGATGTTCTTTTAGCAGCCAAGTTGTTGCTTAAAAAGCATGCCCAACAAGTAATTATCGAAAAAAACCCTAAGAAAATTCCTTTCTTACTCAATAATGATACGTATGATGTGATTTTGTTAGATATGAACTTTAGCAAAGACACCACCAGTGGTAAAGAAGGATTCTATTGGCTTAACGAAATAAAAGAACGTGACCCTCGGGCTGTAGTCATACTAATCACAGCTTTTGGCGATGTTGAAATGGCTGTTAAAGCACTCAAAGAAGGAGCTACTGATTTTGTGCTTAAGCCCTGGCAAAACGACAAATTATTAGCAACCTTAAACACCGCTGTAAAACTTAAGCGATCGTATAATGAGGTTGATAAGCTAAGAAAAGCTAAGAAACAGCTTGAAGAAGACATCAACCAGCCCTTTAGAGACATAATTGGAAGCAGCCCAGCCATGCAGCATATATACAAATTGGTTGATAAAGTAGCTGGCACTGATGCAAATGTTATCATACTTGGTGAAAACGGAACCGGGAAAGAGCTTATTGCGAGAGCGATTCATCAAAAATCATTACGAGCCGATAATGTGTATGTGGGCGTTGATATGGGAGCCATTACCGAAACACTTTTTGAAAGTGAGCTGTTTGGACATAAAAAAGGAGCTTTCACCGATGCTCATTCTGATCGGATTGGGCGTTTTGAATCCGCAAATGGAGGCACTTTGTTTTTAGATGAAATTGGAAATTTAAGTTTGCCGTTGCAATCGAAATTATTAGCGGCTCTCCAAAACAGAGAAATAACAAAACTTGGTGACAACACACCAAAGGCGATAGACATTCGGCTGGTTTGTGCAACCAATATGCCTTTATTGGAAATGGTAGAGAAAAACGAATTTCGTCAGGACTTGCTTTACCGAATTAATACAGTAGAAATAAACCTGCCTCCATTAAGAGCCAGAGTAGAGGACATTCCACAACTGGTCTCTCATTTTATAGATATGTATGCCAAAAAGTACAGAAAAGACGTGCGAGGCATTCAAGAAGGTGCCATTGAAAAGTTGCAAAAATACCCTTGGCCAGGCAATGTAAGAGAACTACAGCATGCTATTGAAAGGGCTATTATCATGTCAGAAGAAGATGAGTTAACTTCCATGGATTTCTTTTTTTTAAGTGGAATATCTTCTAGCTCAACTGCCAATGATAGTTTTAATCTAGAAGAAGTGGAGCGCTCTGTAATCGAAAAAGTATTAGAAAGACATAATGGCAACATCTCCAAAGCAGCCAAAGAACTGGGCCTCACCCGTGCTTCGCTATATCGAAGACTTGAGAAGTACGGTCTTTAGCACTTATGATAAAACGATATTAATTCGGTTAGGAGTAATTTTATTTACTATGTTCCTTCTGGTGGGCACATGGCTAAACAACTCATTAGCTATTACTATCTCCTTGTTTGCGGTTCTCTTAGTAGTTCAAGTAATTAGCCTAGTTAACTATTTGCACGAGCCAAACTCAGATGTGCAGGAAATAATGCGCTCCATAAGCAAACAAAATTATTCTCCTGAGGATGAATTAAACTTCACTAATGCCACGGCAAGTCAACTTCATAATTCAATTAACCAATTGCTGAAGCGCCATAAGGAACAATCATCTAACAAAAGTGAAGAGTCTTTATTTTTTAAAAATATTGTACAGCATGCGGGTATTGGCCTCATTGCTATTGATGAAGAAGGCAGAGTTGAAGTAATGAATAATGCGGCCAAAAAGCTGTTACAGGTGTACGATATAAAGTACATAACCGAGTTGCAAAACTTAAGTAAAGAGCTTGTAGACATGTTCTTTAAACTTAAAACAGGTGGACGAGACTTAGCCAAATTAAATATTGATGGAGAGTTGGTGCAATTATCGGTATATGCCATAGAGCTTGTGCTTAAAAAAAAGGTGTACAAAATGATTACCCTTCAAAACATTAACTCTGAATTGGAAGAGATGGAAATGACGGCTTGGCAAAACCTTGTAAGGGTGCTAACTCATGAAATAATGAACTCTGTTACACCCATTTCGTCATTGGCAGGTACTGTGGAGCAAAACTTAAAATCTTTAGGAGAGGAAAAAGAAACCTTAACGCTGGACTCGGAAGACAAGGAAGATCTCCTGTTGGCTATTCATACCATACAACGAAGGAGCGAAGGGCTCATACATTTTGTGAGAGACTTTAGAAGCCTCACCCATATACCCCAACCCAATTTCGAGAAATTAAAAGTAAAGGATGTTTTCGAAGAAATTAATGTGCTACTAGCCAAAGATATTTTAGATAATAAAATTGCGTTTACATCCGCCATTGAGCCTCAAGATTTATACATTGATGCAGACAAAGCTCTCATAGAACAGGTGATTATCAACCTAATAAAAAATGCGATACAGGCCTTTGATGAAGAAACCAATAGATTAATTGAAGTAAATGCCTTTAAGGATGACAAAAACCGTGTGTCTATTACTGTAAAAGACAATGGCTCTGGCATTGATGAGGAAGCTCTTGGAAGGATTTTTACTCCATTTTTTACAACTAAAAAATCAGGATCAGGCATTGGTCTCAGCCTTTCAAGGCAAATAATGAGAAAACATAAAGGCACCTTAAGTGTTGTTACTCAAATTGATGAAGGCACAGAATTTATCATGAGGTTTTGATATTACTTATTTCCTCTATTGCTTTGTATAAAAAAACTAACTCATGAACGAGAAAGAAGTAGCCAAAAAAATATCTCGAATTTTGGTAGGTAAGCTAGGTCTTGCAGAAACCGAAATTACCCCCGATGCTAATTTGGTAAAGGATCTTGGAATTGACTCGCTCGACTATGCCGAATTGGTTATGGAATTTGAGCAGGCTTTTGATATTCGAATTCCGGATAATGATGCCGAACAACTAGATACTATTGAGTCTGCCATTAACTATGTGCACAAAAAAGTAAACAGCAAGTAGCCTAACTTTTTTCATGAAAATTATAAAGCCTTGTAGTAGTAGCTATAAAGTTAGTATTGAATCTTTAACTTGCCGCTTTCTTTTAAATGCCAAGCATTAGTCTCATTACTCCAAATAACACGAAATTTATTCTCTCCGTTACTCAATAGCACGTCTCCATCATAAATTTCTTTCCCAAGTTTATCTAACCTGAATAATTCATGAATAATCTATTACGCATTCCAATTGCCAACCAT
>CAZZML010000238.1:0-5309 GCA_964654735.1 uncultured Roseivirgaceae bacterium
CAACATGTCCATATTAGATAATACAAAAATGCTGTCCTAGTTAGAACTTAGCCCTTCACCCTAATTTACATAGTTAAATTTTTTTATTTTATCCTAGGATTCGCAATGACGTTATTAGTGTCATTTTCTTAGGTTGATTTAAAAACCTCCTCTCTCGATGACGGCTAACTTATATATCCTTAAACGCAAAAACTTGATCTAAGCGTACACCTTTTTCAGAATGCTTAACTGTACAACACTCGTTTACTGAGTCGTGTTGTAAAATAAGCACATACCCATTGTCTGCTGCCTCATGTAGAAAAATTTGTTTCTCCGACATAGTTAGTAATGGACGAGTATCGTACCCCATTACATAAGGTAAAGGAATATGGCCAACCGATGGTAATAAATCAGCCATAAACACCAAAGTTTTTCCTTTATAATTTAGCTTAGGTAACATTTGTTTTTCTGTATGACCATCTACAGTTATTACATCAAATGGAAGCCTATCATCTCCACTAACATTAACAAATTCAAGCTGCCCTGACTCCTGCATTGGTTTAATATTTTCTGCAAGAAAAGATGCCTTTTCTCTAGAATTAGGCTCCGTAGCCCATTTCCAATGTTCTTTATTTGACCAATATGTGGCCTTACTAAATGTTGGAATCAATTTTTCTCCATCTCGCTTTACTCCTCCTCCACAATGATCGAAATGCAAATGTGTTAAAAACGCATCTGTGATTTCATCAAAACCTAAGTCAGCTTTTTTTAATCCATTGGCTAACGAATCATTGCCATGTAAATAATAATGACTAAAGAATTTATCAGACTGTTTATCGCCCATACCGCTATCAATTACAAAAGAGCTATTCCCATCTTTAATTATAAGAGAGCGCATTGCCCAACTACATAGGTTATTTTCGTCTGCAGGGTTAGTTCTACTCCAAAGTGATTTGGGTACTACACCAAACATAGCACCGCCATCTAATTTAAAATAGCCAGTGTTTATTAATTCCAGTTCCATTTTTATTGCTTTAAATAGTACCCAAACCCAAAAAAACCGTGCACCCCTTTTAGGTATTGGTCTTTGCCAATTCCCAACGTAACTGGCCCAATCATTGAGTTGTAGGAAATTTTTCCACTAAAACCCATTCTTCGTGGGAATGCACCAATATTCTCCGTAAACATATTAGAATCTATCCATTTCATTGGGTACTCACTCTCTAAGTAATCAACTGCTCCTGTGAAATAAATATTTTTCTTTAATTCCCATTGGAAACCAACCGAAGCAGCGGCAAAATTTAACATATCGAAACGCTTAGACGGGGTAGCCTGATATGAAAATACAGACCAACCTATGGGTCGTTCTCCCCCTATAAATGTACGGTAGTTCAAATTTTCGATATTATCATCTCCATTAGAAATAGTGAGTGATAACCTGTATAGTAAAGATAGTTTCTGAGTAATAGGAACTGCAGAAAATAATTTAAAAGAACTAATCACTAAATTTTCAGGAGTAAAATCAATTCCCATGGGCTCATCAATATTCTTTTTACTCAGCTCGAAAAAACCCTGCCTGTTAAAAAACAAACTTGCGGTTAAATCTAATTTAAGCCCTTTCGAAGGAAAAAAAGGTTTATTTAATGTATTAGACCTTATGTAAAACTGGCTACCAAAGTCCGATTCCGTTAATTTATCCAGTACAAAATTCGACCCCCCTATAGATACCGAATCAGACACCAAAGTGGTAATACTATTATGAAAGTATTCGACTTTTGCTCCTATGGTTATATTGCTTCGGTAAGTTCCTTGTACACTTAACGATGCATTTAAGCCGTTATTTTTAAATATACTATTTAATCCACTCTTAGCATTATTCGCTTCATCACCATTTTCGCTCCAATAACTAGGCATTTCAAAATTTAGCCAAGCACCATTGAGTACAACCGCAATATTTTGCTTTTTACCAACATATTTAAAGTAGTTTAAATCGAACCGTGGATTTTGAGCCAAATCGTATTCAAGAATTAATCGAGAACTAGGTAATACAAAATTTCTAGATGTAAGATTTATATTAATTCCTGCTTTATTATCACTATCATAATGAGCTGCTACTTTTAAGCTACCACGAGCGGCTTCCTTTACAATGATGGTTAAATGGTTATTTTCGTCATCTATCTTATAAATAACTTTTGTAAAATACAGTGTTCCATAAAGTAAATTAATCCTTTTTTCAAGTTCACTAATTTCTATGGGCTGTCCAGGTGCAATTCTTAACTTTCCTAAGATTAGCTCGTCTTTTACCTTTTCGTTGCCTTCTATGCTTATAGTGTTAAATATATATGCATCTTTTACATGCAGCTTTTTAGGAACCCTAACCGGTCCAAATTGGTTTAAAGAATCAGCTAATCGCTTAAAAACGGGGTAGAATTCTTCTCCGGACTTTTCTCCTTGCGAAATGATAGCTTCTCCATCCCAAAAGCTAGCTGTTGAATAGCCTTTTAAATCAGGTTCAATATAAATATCAACTAATTTAGTTTGCTTGTTAGAATCGTGTGCACTAAAAATAAAAGCACTTTGCGAAAGAATGGCCACCATAGAATTCAAATCTTCCTTCTTATCTAAATCGCTACTCACAAATACACCTATTATTATATCTGCTCCCATATCCAGCGCTTCTTGTACAGGAAAATTGCGCAGTAATCCTCCATCAACATATAAGGTACTATCTATTGTAGTGGGCGTAAAAAAAGTAGGAATAGACATAGATGCACGCATGGCCAAAGGAAGTGATCCACTTTTAAGGACAACTGACTCACCCGTTTCTATGTTGGCCGCCAGACATTCAAACGGAATAGGAAACTTATGAAAATCGGTAATTCCATGAGCAGGTCTAGTAATTTTATTGAGTAACATTGTTAGCTCTTGCCCTTCAATCAACCCTTGTGGTAGCCCTATTTTGCCTCCTTGTATTGGCAATTCAATAAAATATCGTCCATAAAATGATTTCTCTTCGAAAGCTACTTTATCTAACGGAATATCATTGGTTAAAACATTTTCCCATTTAATGGCTAACGATATTTCCTTAATTTCATCAGCCGAGTAGCCAATTGCATAAAGAGCACCTATGATACTACCCATGCTTGTACCTGTAATGTAATCAGGGTAAAGACCAGCCTCTTCCATGGCTTTAATTACTCCAATATGTGCCATTCCTTTGGCACCTCCACCACTAAGAACAAGGCCAAGCTTAGGTCTTTCTGCCTTGGTTTGTGCTTTTAAATTAAAATTACTAAATGAAAAAACTAATATAATTGAGATTAAGGAAGTTTTTATCATAGGAGTGGTCTTAGCTTTCTATAATTACCCCCATGCTCGTAAACTTTTCAATTCGTTGATCGGTGAGTTTGTCTGCTTTAATAGAAGCAAGCTCCTTATAATTATCTAGAATAGCCTTTTTAACATGGGTGATGGCCACTTTCATATCATTATGGGCTCCACCAAGAGGTTCTTTAATGATTGAATCGATTAATTTATTTTTAAGCATATCGGTTGCTGTAAGCTTTAATGCATCTGCTGCTTGTTCTTTAAAGTCCCAACTTCTCCATAAAATTGTTGAACAATTCTCTGGTGAAATAACCGAGTACCAAGCATTCTCTAACATAAGTACTCTATCGCCAACACCAATACCTAGTGCACCACCAGAAGCACCTTCGCCTATAATAACATTAATTATTGGCACTTTTATTTTAAACATTTCTTGAAGGTTTCTGGCAATGGCCTCTCCTTGCCCTCTTTCTTCTGCTTCTAAACCAGGGTAAGCTCCTGGCGTATCTATCAAGGTTATAATCGGAATATTGAATTTTTCAGCCATCCGCATTAAGCGAAGTGCCTTACGGTAGCCCTCAGGGTTTGCCATACCAAAGTTACGTATTTGGCGTTGTTTAGTATTTCTACCCTTTTGCTGTCCAATTAGCATAAACGTTTGTCCACTTATTACACCTAGTCCACCCACCATTGCTTTATCGTCTCTTACGGTTCTATCTCCGTGCAGTTCGATAAAATCCGTGGTCATACCATAAATGTAATCGAGGGTATATGGCCTTTCAGGATGCCTTGATAACTGTACTCGCTGCCAAGGGGTTAAGTTTTTAAATGTATCTTTTTTGAGCTTTAATAATTTATTTTCCAAGGTCTTAATGGCTTCTTCTACATTAGCGTCACTGTCTTTGGCAAGATCTTTCATACCTGTGAGCTTTTCTTCTAATTCGATAATCGGCTTTTCAAATTCCAAATGCATGCTGTCATTGTTTAAAGATACAAAAATATGTTCTTCCTTATTTTTAACAGGCTAAAATATGTTTTTTATTGCGATTATATTTTTGAGTAGAGCTAAATATTTTAAGTGAAAAATGAGGCTTAAAAAAATATTGTAAATTAATGAGGTTGGGTATTGGATATTAAATTACTGCGGCTATTTTTGCATCACCTTAAACGGAAGGTTTGGTAGTTCAGTTGGTTAGAATGCCTGCCTGTCACGCAGGAGGTCGCGAGTTCGAGTCTCGTCCAGACCGCCAACATTAGCCTCTCAAGCAATTGAGAGGCTTTTTTATGCTCACGGTAACTTCACGAGTGTTTCTCCCGCTCCGAGTCACCAGCCAGTTGGCGGAGGCTCGGAGCACCAATAAATAAGCTATCAATCCCAAACATTTCTGTAATCTATCACTTCTATTGCATTTTGTTTGCCTGTTACATAATACTGGGCGTTTGAATAAGGGTAATGAGCAAAATCACTAACTAGCCTCCATTTTTTGCTTACAGGATTGTGATGAATATAGTCAAGTACAGATATAATTTGATCTTCACCTTCCACACATTTTGCATCAAATGATGGTTTAAAAATCTGGTGTAGTTTGCCTTTCTTTTGCTCTTCTGGCATTACCCCATTAGTTAGTATCTCGAGTGTATTTTTCTGACCAGCTTCTTTTAATCTTTTCACGATTTCGTATGCCAAAAACCTTTTTGAGTTACCAATTAAGACGTTTAAATTATTACATTGAGGGCGTAAAAACACTAATAAATGCAAGTGGTTGGGCATGATAACATACCCTGATAGAGTAACTCCTCTTTTGTTCATTTGATCTATCCATTTTGGGAAATAACCATATACTTTAGAGGTTTCAAAAAGCGATAGCCATTTAAAACAAGTAATAGTAATAAAGTAGAATGAATTAGTAAGATTATGAATTGTTTTTGTTGCCATTTGGTTAGCAATTTAAACCAATTTTTAATTTATACCTCTGAGTCCTCTATGAGTGACTCGGAGGGGG
>CAZZML010000239.1:0-5304 GCA_964654735.1 uncultured Roseivirgaceae bacterium
CTGCAGTAGGAGAGATTACCCCCAAATCATTACCTGGTTTATGACCAGCGTAGCCTTTCATAGAATAACTTGATGTAAGCCCCCAGCAATTGGGCCCATACCCTTTGTAGTTGTTGGGGTTTTCAAGGCAATGTGTATAATGTATAAGAACGTGATTTTTTGTTAATTTCCAATAATTTCCATATTGGTCTTCTAGGTTAGTTGGGTTTAATCCTAAAAATGAATAATGTGCCCAAAACAATGGACCAACAGGTGAGTCATCAGTATCGTAATGATCGAGTTCACTACGCAAACCATAATACATAGTATCGTTAGAAATATCCCCATTTCGTGCCCATCCTTGATGATATACACTTTTGTTAATACCATGTGTAGGAGAAGATGCTGCTAGCACATACATTATTAAGGCTTCGTTATACCCTCTTACTTTAAAGTTAATTTGCCACCCATAGGTAGGAGACCAATGCCAGTAGAGTCCATTGTTTTCTCCTTTTGTGTGCCAATCAAACTCAATGTTTTGCCAAAGCGTGTTAATCCGATTAATCAGTTTTGCTTCTTTAGCATTGCTACTTAGTAAGTATTGACGGACAGTAAGTAAACCTGCGGCCAAAAAAGATGTTTCAACCAAATCTCCTCCATTGTCCATTTTGCTAAAAGCCACCACTTTACCAGAAGGATCCCACCAATGAGGCCATACGCCATGAAAACTGTCTGCGTTTTCAAGAAATGCAATATTTTTTTCAAACCTTTTTATGCCTTCACTTCTGGTAATAAACCCACGTTCAATACCTACAATAATGGCCATAAGCCCGAACCCAGAACCTCCGGAGGTAATCACGTTTTTATTATGAACTGGGTAAATATTATCTAAATGAATCCTTTCCAAGGCCATACCACTAATTGAGTCAGCTCCTTCCCAAAAATATTGGAAGGTTTGGTATTGGATCAGTGTAAGTAAGGAGTCTTCAGAAATCGACCTGTCAACTTCTATTGAGAGGTCTTCTTTTTCATCGGTATTGGTACAACCCAGGGTTATGAGAACAATTCCAATTAATATTGCGAGAAAGCGTTTGTCTTTCATACTTTATCTAATAGGAGGTAAACCCAAGTTTATCAAGTCCATCGGTTATTTCGGTATCATTCATAAATAAATCCCACAACAATCCCGTTCTATGATTTTCAATCATTAGTATAATCGGTCCCTGATCAATGGCGAGATAAGAAGACGCATACCAGTTTTCGGTTACATTAAACGCATCATAAAAACCGTATTCTCCCCATAAACGATCTCCCATATAATAATAAAAATTATTAATTGCTTCCATTGATTGTTGAGGTGTATAAGGTATGGATGAAATTGCAGCGGTGGGTGTAATTACACCTTTATCGTTGGTAGGTGAGTGAGCGGAATAACCTTCATGGTTATCACTTGCAGTAAGACCCCAATAGCTACTGTTGTAACTAATGTAATTTTTGGGGTTATCTATACAATAAGCTCTATTTATTAAGGTGTGATTGGTGTTTTGAACCCAGTAATTAGCATATTGATCTTCCAAATTGCGAGGGTCTAGACCAAGAAACGAGTAATGGCTAAAAAACAAAGGGCCACCAAAATCAGTACCCAGTGGCAAGTTAATTGAGAAAAAATCATTGCCATTGGCCATAGCTCCATCTTTTGCCCAGCCTTTATGATAAACCGAAGCATCTATGGGATGAGTAGGTGAAGCTGCCGCCAATACGTAAATAATCAGTGCTTCGTTCCATCCCTGAATTTTATGATTTTTTTGCCATTCAAAATTGGGCGACCAATGCCAGTAGAGGACATCTTGTCCTCCTTGGGTGTACCAGTCCCATTCCACTTCTTCCCAGAGCTGTGTAATACTAGCTACTATTTCTGCTTCTTGAGAGTTTCCGGAATTGAGGTATTGCCTTACGGTAAGTAATCCTTGTATCATAAAAGCTGTTTCTACCAAATCACCCCCATCATCATCGCTACTAAAAGGAATAACTGCGCCCGTAGAGCCATTCATCCAGTGTGGCCAAACCCCGTGAAAGCGGTCTGCATTTTTAAGAAAATTAACGATGGTTTCTATTCGATCAATACCTTCTTGTCTGGTAATAAAACCTCGTTCTATAGCTACAATAATGGCCATTAGCCCAAAGCCTGAGCCACCAATGGTAACGGTTTCTCCGGAGGTGTTGCGCTCTCTGGTCAAGCCTGATACCGGATGGGCAAAATCCCAGAAATATTTAAAAGTTTGTTCTTCAATCTTGGTTAGCAAATCGTTTTCAGATAGTGTTGGAAACAAAGGAATATCATTGGGTTTAGTAAAAAAGGTATTAGAAAATCCTTCAAATTCATATCCCAAATTAGAAGTAAGTGTGTTTTTAATAGAGAACGTAAATTCTTTTAAATAGGCGAGGGGAGTTTTGTTTTGTAAGGTTATAATTTTTTTAGTGGCATCAATTGCCATTATTAGCTCAGTATCTCCACTGCCGAATAATTTAAATTGCTCGGATAGGTTTTCTTCGTTTAGAGGTTCGGAAAAGTAGGCTATTATTTCAACATTAAAATCAATATTTTGTATAAGTTGGTTGGTTGTAAAAGGGTCTCCATTAAGTGTTAGAGAATCCAACTCAACCACTCCATTTTTTGTAGTAAAATTGTAACCAATCCCATTAAATGCTTCACCTTTTGCTCCTTTTAACTGGTTGTTAATACTAAAGGAGTAATCTTGTGCATAGTCTAAATCATTTTCTAAAATCAGAGATAATTTAGAATTACTATCTTCATATTCAGGTTGATATAAAATTGATTCATTTTCATTTTTGAACAATTCAATACTAGCCTTAACTGAAGCAGTATCCAATGCTGTTGTAAAAGATAAGATGATAGGCCCTTTAATATTTACATCTGTTGTTTGAGAGGCCGCATCTAATTTTTTGCTATTAATTTCAACACTTATTATTTGAAAAGTTGTGGGTGGTTCCTCCGGATTAGTGGTTTTGCAAGCCGTTAAAGCAAGCATTAATAATATGATAATTCGTATGGGCACTTATTTTTATATGGTAGGTGAAAAATAGTAAAGAAAAAGAAGCAGACCCTCTTTACGAGGGAAAGCTTCTGTTCAATCAACCAAGTAATAAAGCGGAAGATGGTTTTCTTCCGCCTTATATTAAATTATTATTCTGGACTTTCCGTTTCATAAAGCTGCAAAACTTCAGCATCGGTAAGTGCAACACTAAACATTCTAAAATCATCCATTTGACCTTTAAAAGCATGTGGGCCACTTCTATCAGGAATGATTGAAAATCCGTCCGGTTGAAGTTGCCCCCACCAAGCTAACCCAGATCCAATATAAAGGTTTCTGTTATTGTTTAAATCAGCATCAACATTAGTTAAGTTAAGGGTAAAATCGCCAGTAGCACTTGTGCCGTCTTCAGATGCTTCAAATACCCAAGCTGTACCTAATACGCCATTCGTATAGACCGCTTTTCTGGATTGTGCTGCATCATAAGTTGTAACTACATGGAGCCATTCTCCTGTATTATCTTCTAGCCATGGTTTATTATCTCTATCATATGTGAGATCACCACCAGGCACAGATCCTTCTTGTTTGCTTTCATTCCATCTTTCGATGAAACCACCGTTCGTTCCTGAGTTTACGTGATTGGTCATGTAATTAATTAAGTCGAAAGTAAAACCACAACAGTCAAATCTTCCCCATTCTTGAAAAGATCCCTGATTTCCCCCAATTGAGTATGTAACAAAACGATTTTTCCTAATGTGCTCATCATAAATACTACTTGTGGGTACTTTAATCCAGTAACTAACTGTATTACTTGCATTAACCATATCTGCAGCATATTCTACTCCTACATAATTTGTAGTTCCGTTAAAATCACCAGCCGACTCAACTTCACCAAATCTGTTTATAGCATAGGTAACATCATCAACGAGAATTGTATGGTTATTTGCGTCCGTAACTGCTCCATCAAACGAAACATGTACAACCACCTTATCACTCTGAGGAATTACCCCGGGGGCTTTCCCAGCTGTTTTAAATGTTCTGGTGGATTCAACAAATGAACCTCCATCGGATGCCTTTATTTCACTTGTTAATAATAGGGTAAAAACGGTGCCTTTTTCAAGATCACTCGCTCCAGTTACTGTTACAACAGCTCCCATAACAGTTGTAGTTGAAGCTGTTTCAGTTGTTCCGTTGGACATGACAACAGTTGTAGAATTGATGGTAGATGCATCCAGATCTCTATCAAATGTTACCGCAATTACAGAATTGATAGGCACATCCGTTGCAGATGCCGTCCCATTTAAATCAATTGTTACTTCATTGCCTGTTGTTAGGTCAGTGCCTACTGCGTTAATGCTTACAATATTAATTGCTGCAGCCGGATCATCATCCTTGCAGCTAGTCAATGTTAGTATTGCAAATGCAGACGTTGCCAACATGAAGGTTTTAAATGTAAAGTTGTTTTTTTTCATAATTTCATTTATTTAGTTAATACTATTTATTGTTTATAATTACCAATTTGGATTTTGTGTAATACTTCCTTGCGATAAATCAATTTCTGATTGCGGTATGGGCAAAAGTTCGTGCTTCCCTGCCACGAAACCCATGGGACCAAGTACAGTTGCTGCTTTTCCTGTTCTAACCAAATCAAAAAAGCGTTGGCTTTCTAATGCTAACTCAAAATGACGCTCGTTTAAAATCAAATCTCTAAGCAGTATAGGATCAGTTTCAGTAATATCGGGCAGTATTCCCGGGTTGCTTCCCCTGGCTCGGGCTCTTACTTCGTTTACATACTGTTGTGCTTGGGGTACTTTACCATTTAAAGCCGATGCTTCGGCTGCAATTAGCAGTATATCAGCATATCTTAACATGCGTATATTATATTGCCACGAGTCTAGCGTGGTTGTGCCAGGTGTATAAGCCTTTTGGTTATAGGTTTCAATTTCTATTATTTGATTGGAAGCATCGTAGGTCGTGTCTGGTGTGCCGGTATCCCCTAAAATGGTGACTCCATCAAGTACTTCCCCAAGAAAAATTACGGTAGCTTGCAATCTGGGGTCTCCTGGTTCAAAATCATTGATAAGTTTCCAGGACGGGCGATTGAACCCCCAACCGCGATTAGGGGTGCCTCTTACTCCTTGAGTTTCTCCATATTGGTTGCCACCTTCCCCAAAGAACTCTCGTGTAGAACCTGCTTCAAGTAAAGAACCCGGGCCAAATTCGCCCGTTACAGCAAAAATATTTTCAACACTTGGGTCAAGGCTATATTCGC
>CAZZML010000240.1:0-2599 GCA_964654735.1 uncultured Roseivirgaceae bacterium
CTTTAAAACAGGCTATATTTATATTTTTAGCTGTTTTAATTAGAACTTAGCCATTTGTATTAATAATTTAACTCTATCAAAATTTTTTCAATGGATTTGTGTTCTCGTTTATAATAATCTAATAATAAATCTGACCTGTTTGTAAACTGTCCTTCACAAAAAGGAGCATAATTTAAATCTGATTGGGTATCGAATGTGTAGGGGTGAATAATGTAGTTGTTATCGTGGTATAGCTCAACCATCCAATCTTCCATAAGATTGTAATAATCGTTTAGTTCGCCTTTGAAACTAGGGCCAACGATATTTGCCCCATACACTTTTCCATAGCTCAAGGCTTTCTGTAATTTTTCAGGGGTTACACCTCCAATTAGGAATTCTTCATCGTTCCACAATAGCATGCACTTGGGTGTGTTGCTAAAATGCTCGTTTAAGTTTTTAAGACTTTCGATTGAAAAAGTTTGCAAAATTAATTTCTTATCTGGGTTATTAGCCCAGCCACGAGCATCTAATAGATCAAATAAATCCTTTTCAATGTTTGGGAATAGCTCCGGGTTTTTTGTTTCCAGGTATAAACCAATATTACCATGGTCAGCCTCTGCAATATCAATTAATTCGGTTAATGTTATAATGTGTAACCCATTAAAGGAAGGCCGAGCAAAATCGGGGTTAGTTTTATTAAACCAACTACCGGCATCCAATTTTTTCAACTCGGCAAGGGTAAACATGCTTACTGGGTCGTCAGATCTATCAGGATAAACCTCTTCAATATTAGTAGTACGCTTGAGGTTATTATCGTGCAAGCATATAATGATTCCATCCTTTGTTCTTTGTAGGTCTGCTTCTAAATAATCGGCTCCTAGTTTTTTGGCAAGCCAGTAGGAGGGTGCTGTTTCTTCAGGAGCATGTCTTGGCATTCCTCTGTGGGCAATTACGGCATTTTCTATGACCATATTTTGTAATTTGTCTTGATTGCTTACTTCTTTACAGCTTGTTAAATAGATGATAATCAGTACGATAAATAAATATTTACTTGAGTTCATTATTCTAAAATATAGCCTTTGGCATTTTGCGTGTATGACTTAATTTGGTCTTGTGTCCAACTGTATTTTTTGCCCATTTCTTTGGCCATTAACTCACCAACTTCTGCAGCCATTTCAATACTTGCGTTGGCATCTAAAAATAAAGATCTTGTCCTTCTTGCTAATACATCGTCAATGGTTCTTGCCATTTCTTTACGAACGGCCCAAATAACTTCCGCTTTTAAATAAGGTAAATCTGGGTGTAGTTGCTCTCCCAGTTTAGGGTTTTGAACAATCAATTGTTTAAGTTCAGGAATATCAGCTCCATACACATATAGGTGATTCTCTCGTTTTACGTTTTTCACATAACCATGAATAGGCATATGTTCGGTTACACATTTCTTCTCGTCAAGCCCTCCTAGTAACGCAGCCTTATTTATTACATCTTCGGCCATAGCTCGGTAGGTAGTCCACTTGCCACCTATAATAGTAACAAGCCCAGATAATGAAACTAATATTTTATGACTTCTTGAAATCTCCTTTGTTTTTTCTCCCTCATCAGCAGGAGCAGCTAGTGGGCGTAATCCTGCAAAAATGCTTTTTACGTCTTTACGAGTTGGTGCTTTTTCAAGATAGCGAGTGGCAGTTTTCATAATAAAATCAATTTCCTCCTCCAATGCTCTGGGTTCAATACTAGCCTCATCTACCAGATGGTCAGTAGTTCCTACAACAACTTTTCCGTGCCAAGGCACTGCAAATAATACTCTTCCATCATCTGTTCTAGGAATCATAATAGCTGAATCACTTTGTAAAAAAGAGGAGTTGAGCACAATGTGTACTCCTTGGCTTGGAACTACTGTTTTCTTTTTACTAGGTTCATCCATAGTTAGAATATCATCTGTAAAAACTCCTGTTGCGTTTACAACTACTTTTGCTTTTACTTTATACTCTTTTTCAGTTTCTTCGTCTTTGCAAATTACCCCGTTAATTTCTTCTTTCTCGTTTTTAATAAAATCAGTAACCCCACAGTAGTTAATTGCAGCTCCTCCATTTTCTACTAAGGTTTGTGCTAGGTTAATAGCCAACCTTGAGTCATCGAATTGCCCATCGTGATATATAACACCCCCTTCTAATTCATCATCTTGAAGATTTGGAATGGCTTTAAGGGTTTCTTCTTTAGAAATATTTACCGAAGGACCCAATCCTAATTTGCCAGCCATTACATCGTATAGTTTTAAGCCAACCGTATAAAATGGTTTCGACCACCAAGTGTAATTAGGAATAATGAATTTCTGGTTTTTAACAAGGTGAGGGGCATTTTGCTTTAATAACCCTCTTTCTTTTAAGGCTTCTAATACAAGTGAAACATCCCCTTGAGCTAGGTACCTAACGCCACCATGTACCAATTTTGTACTTCTACTAGAAGTGCCTTTTGCAAAATCATATTTTTCTAGGAGCAATGTGGTATAACCTCGTGAAGCGGCATCTACCGCTGCTCCTAAACCTGAGGCACCACCGCCAATAACAACAACATCCCAAATTTTACCTTGGTTTTCGATTTCCTTAATTCCAGCTTCTCT
>CAZZML010000240.1:2699-5275 GCA_964654735.1 uncultured Roseivirgaceae bacterium
GATGCCCAGTTTTTAGACCGATCAACTGCTTTTAGCCATAATTTATTATGATTATTAGCATCTTCTTTACTCATATTTGGGGTAAATTTTATATCAATTTTCCATTTTGTTTTTAATTCATCCATTTGCCAAAGCCCTACACCGAGGCCTGCCAAGTAAGCGGCTCCTAATGCTGTAGTTTCATGGTTAATTGGTCTTAACACATCTATGGAGGAAATGTTAGATTGGAACTGCATTAAAAAGTTGTTTGCAGTGGCTCCTCCATCTACCCTCAGCTCTTGAATATCATTTCCTTTATCCTTGCTCATCGTTGAAAGCACATCATTTACCTGATAACAAATGCTTTCCAGAGCTGCCCGGGTAATATGTGCATTTGTAGTTCCTCGTGTAATACCCACAATAGTTCCTCGTGCATCTGGATCCCAATGAGGTGCTCCGAGGCCAGTAAGTGCAGGAACTACTACTACGCCATCGGTGCTGTTTATACTAGTTGCCAAAGCTTCGCTTTCAGCTGCATTTTTGAAAAATTTAAGGCCATCCCTTAGCCATTGAATGGTTGCACCTCCCATAAATACACTTCCTTCCAACGCATAAGTTGTCTTTCCATTTATTTTCCAACCCACAGTAGTTAGTAATTTGTTTTTTGATGGCACTGGTTTCTCTCCAATATTCATCATTAAAAAACAACCTGTTCCATAAGTGCATTTTGCCATGCCTGTATCAATACACATTTGCCCAAAAAGGGCGGCTTGTTGGTCACCGGCAATGCCTGAGATTGGATAGATTTTTCCATATAATAATTCTGTTGCCAACGCAATTTTTCCACTTGAATCTTTTACCTCTGGCAACATAGAGAGTGGAATTTCTAAAATATTGAGTAGTTCTTGATCCCACTCCATTGTATGAATATTAAAACAAATAGTACGACTTGCGTTGCTGGCATCGGTAATGTGCTCTTTTCCATTGGTTAGATTCCAAATAAGCCAAGTGTCGATAGTGCCAAATGCTAATTCGCCATTCTTGGCTTGTTCTTTTGCTCCATCTACATTATTAAGTATCCAATTAATTTTGGATCCTGAAAAATAAGCATCAATAACTAGCCCAGTTTTGGAACTAAATGTATCTTCAAGGCCTTTTTCTTTAAGTTTTTCGCAATAGCTACTAGTCCTCCTATCTTGCCATACAATAGCATTGTAAATTGGTTTACCCGTTCTTCGATTCCAAACAACTGTGGTTTCTCTTTGATTGGTTATCCCAATACCTGCTATGTTTTCTGGCCTAATTTTTGATTTTATAATTACGTCTCGGGCTACTTTTAGCTGAGATTTCCAAATTTCGACAGGGTCGTGTTCTACCCAGCCTGGTTTTGGGAAAATTTGTTCAAACTCTTTTTGAACAGTTGCTATAGGTTGAGCATTAGTATCATAAATAATGGCTCGTGAACTAGTAGTTCCTTGATCCAAGGCAAGAATGTATTTGGACATATTTATTTAGACAGTAAATTAAATTTAAATATACAACTTGGAAATAGTTATAAAGTAAAAATTAGAAAAAACCATAAATGGATTTTTAATATCCAAAAAAAGTATTATATTTGGAATGTTAAAGTTTAATTATGGAAAGCATGGTAGGGAAAGGAAAAAATATCAATAAAGTGCAAGAGCCAATGATAGCTTATGGTGTTTCATTACTTGGGTTATTGTATGGTTTAAATTTTTCTTCTTTGGAAGAAACCCATTTGCCAGGCAGCTCTATAGTTGAGTTACAAAAGCAAACAAGGCTATCTCCACAAGATATGGCTGCCGTTGTTGGTGTAAGTAAAAGCAAATACTACGAGCTTGTTCAACTTAAAGATATAGGCACTAAAAATTTAGATGCCTTAGTAGATTTTGCAACACTTTGGAAAAAGGGGCTTACTGCCTTTGATGATGATGATGATATGTTAACAGAATGGATTTCTTCTAGAAATTCAAATTTAGGAAATATTAAGCCAGTTGAGTTATTATCTACAAGGGTTGGAAGAAGAGAACTAGAAAAGGCGTTTAACAGAATAGAATATAGCACCTACGGATGATACTTTATCATTTGGATAAGTGGAAATATAAAGATGTATGGCCACCTGAGGGAACTTTGCATGCTGATGGAAGATGGAATAGGGTAGGGCAATGGGTTATTTATACTTCGCCTTCGATTTCATTGGCCAAATTAGAGATATTAGCAAATGAGAATAATTTACCCTTGAAAAGGGTGTGTATGACTTTAGAAGTACCTGATTCTACTAAAATTTTTGAAGTTCTTCCTAAGCAATTGCCTCCTAATTGGATGGCGAAACCGGCTCCAATTGAAATATTAGATTTAACAACCGATTTTCTTGCATCTGGCAAAATGATTATGCAAGTGCCTTCAGCACAAAGTTATCGAGAGTCTAATTTTATTATTAATGTGCGGCATAAAGATTTTCATACCAGGGTAAAGCTTTTGGATGTTAAACCTGAGCCTTTTGATGATAGGTTAAAATAAGTTGGCTAAGTTCTAACTAGGACAGCATTTTTGTATTATCTAATATGGACATGTTG
>CAZZML010000241.1:0-2887 GCA_964654735.1 uncultured Roseivirgaceae bacterium
TTGGCTTGGCGTGATTTTTTGCTGACGAACAGAAGGTGGCACTCCGCTTTTCCTGCTAATCTTCAAGCTTCTACTACCATTTTAGTAACGCCCATAAGGCATGATTGGGAGATTAGTCAATTAAATTTTCAAGACTTTTAGCTATTTCTTCAGGTGATGGTAATAACTCTTTCATATATGTTGGTAATTCTTCTTTAATTGTATAGGTTGCCACTCCTACCGGACTATTCATATCTTTTAAAGCATATTCTACTGTTGTTCTATCTTTTCCTTTGCAAATTATAATGCCGATTGACGGATTTTCTTCTTCTGTTTTTATTGTCTCATTTAAGGCTGTTAAATAAAACTGTATTTTTCCTGCATATTCGGGTTTAAACTTAGTGGTTTTTAACTCTATAGCTATCAAAGATTTCAACCTTCTATGATATAATAGCAAATCAATATAAAATTCTTCTTCTCCAACTTGTAAACGATATTGATTTCCCAAAAAAGCAAAGTCTCTGCCCATTTCCATTAAGAACTTCCTAATGTTTTTTATCAGTTCTAACTCCATTTCTCGCTCTCCATAATCCTCACTCATTTCAAGAAAATCAAAGCTGTAACTATCTTTTACTGCAAGTTTTGCCTGGTGTTTATATTTTTCTTCCAGTGCTTTATCAAAATTGGTTTGATTGAGCAAAAAACGTTCGTATCCTTGCCCTTCTACCTGATGGATTAATACATTCTTTGTCCAACCATATTTCTTAGTCATTCTGATATAAAATTCTCGCTCCAAATCATCTTTGCATTTCTCTAAAACAACAATGTTATGACTCCATCCTATTTCTCGCACCATTGGTGCGAGTTTTTTGTTTTTATTATATTCTTGATAAAAATTCTTCATTCTCCACAAGTTGCTACTCGAAAAACCTTTCACTCCAACAAACTCTTTTTGTAAATCTTTTGATAAATTTTCAACTACGGATTTACCCCATCCATACTGCTCTTGCTTTTCAATAATGGATTTCCCGATTTCCCAATAAAGGGTTATCAGTTCTTTATTTACCGATTTCAACGCTTGATACTGGGCTTGGTAAACCTTCTCTTTTATTTGCTCTACAAATTTTTTATAGGTCGTCTCGTCAATTTTCTTCATAACACAAAGCTACTGTTTCGTTCGTATTTTAATTATTTATTAAAGTTGTTGTATCCATTAAAATGGATGATACTGGTCAATTTCTTCCCTAAGGTCTTCCATTTGATTTACCAAGTATCCTTCGGTACTACTTATATACCTGTGGCCTGCCATGTACTGCACTTGCCTTAGATTATATTGCTTCAGCCAATGGGTAATTACACTGGTTCTAACCTGTTTAAAGTTGATAAACCTGCCACCGGCAGTCGGATTATTGTTCTGTTGTTTCATTTCTTGGCTTAATCGTTTCCATATTTCTTTACAATCGGTTCTGTTGCTATATTTTTTTCCAACGGGTGGAGTACTGATAAACAGGTTTGCTGTTTCTGTTTTACAGAACTTCAAGAGCTCGACTCTTGTGGTGTACCTGTATTCCATTAGTTCTATAATTTGGTTCGATTTTAGTTCTAATGTCCGCTCATTACTCCTCCTGCTTCCACCTATAAATACAATTCCTTCTTTTAGGTTTAAGTCATTTAATTGCAGCCTGTTTACTTCTGGAGTGGTTAAGCCTTGATTTATCATTAAGCTCAATATCGCTTTGTTCCTGGCCCTGCTTAGTTTGTAATAAGCAAACCAATTTCGGTTGGCTCTCGGGTCGTTTTCTGTTGGCACGCAGTATTCATTGTACAGGCTGTCTAACTGCTGTTTGTCTAATATCGGATAGAGTTTCTTGGTTTTACTTCCTCGTATCTTTAGGTGTGCAATTGGGTTATCTGCTCTTGCTCCTTGTTCTATTTGCCAGTTAAAAAATTGCTTGATTACGTTCAGTCTAATGCTTCGGGTCTTATTCTCTTGCCCTTTTCCGCCTTGGCTAACAGGCTTTTGTAAATGATTCAAGTAGCTTAATATTTCCTTTGCTGTAGTATTTTCTATTTCTGTCCCATCAATATCCAACCATGCCAAAAAACCAAGTGCATACGAGTTGTAATGTGTAATTGTGGATTTGCTCTTTCCCTGACTTTGCAAGTGTTCTTTAAAACTATTACTCATTTTCTTTCTTGATTAAGTCAACCTTCGCTAAAAGCTTCGGTCGACAATGTGAGTGTAGATTTGAGTTGATTGTCTCACGGCATAATTGATTTTTAAAGGTGTTCGCGAAGCACTCTATCAACTTTGCTTTTCTATTAAATGGGTATAAATCTGAGTGCTTTCTAAAGAACTATGACCCAAGAACCTTTGTATTTTTTGTAAGTCCATTCCATTTTGTAAAAGGTGTGTGGCTATTGAGTGCCTTAAAGTATGTAGCCCTATTTCCTTTTTCTGCAAGCTTGGGTTATCTACAAACAGCACTAACTTTTTCAACCTTCCATACAAGCTGCCACCTGTCAGCGGTGAGCCACCGCGGGCAATAAAAAGAGCACCTACTTTATTGTCTTTTATCATTTTGGCTCGGTAATCATAAATCCATTCTTGCAATATCTTGCTGCTGCTTTTGCTAAACGGCACTAACCGTTCTTTGTAATTCTTCCCTTTTCGTACATGGACTATTCTTCTATCAAAATTCACATCATCAACACCCAGGCTACTGCCTTCTCTTCTTCTCAGTCCGCACCCGTAAAACACAACCAACATGGCTCTATCTCTTGCATTAAAGGCTTCCTGGTGTCGGTGGGTGGTTTGTTGATTAGTTGTTTCAAAAAGCTGCTTGATTTCTTCTTGTGTAAGAACTGTAATATTTCCTTTCTCTAGTTTGAGTTGTTTGAGTGTTAC
>CAZZML010000241.1:2987-5262 GCA_964654735.1 uncultured Roseivirgaceae bacterium
TGCTAATGTGGTTGAAGTAATTTTTGTAGTCTTTACTTTGGATTTGGTTGATTTGATTTACTCCATTGGATTCAAGGAAGTGTAGGAACTCTCTAATGTTAGTAGGCATATTGTAAACGGTTTGAGGATTGTAACCGAGTATGTCCAACCACTCTTTAAAAGCTTGCTCAAGATATTCGAAGCTAGTGTTTTTTAATTTTAGGTGCTTCATTTTTTTACACTCCGCTTTATCTTTTCTGTGATTTCTTGGGCTACTTATTTTAAATGCTGATTTACTGGTAGTTATTTAGCCCATCTTATTACTGGGCTACTACTGGGCTTGTGGGCTACTTCTGTTTAGTCAAATTTTTTAATGTATTGTCCAACACTTTGTTAATACCTTGCTGTAACTCTTTATATTCTTCGTAACTCACGATTTCATATTCATATCCTCTTAGTTTATCTTTCTTGGCTACTCGTAAATAACCACTATTAAAAAGGTCTAAATGATAGCGTTTGATTGTAGTTATTGGGATTCTGATTTTATTACTTAACTCTCTATTGGTAAAGGTTTTCTTTTCTTCTCCGAGCAAATACAACTTTAACTTTTCAAAATAATTTCTGCAAGCTCCTGTTAGTTCGTCACTTTTTCTTAGCAACACTTCTTTCAATAATTTGTTAGCTTCTTCAATATCTTCCAATGTGGTTTCTATGTATATCTCTCCTGCCTGCCCCGACTTGTCGGTGGTTTCTTTATCAGCTTTTTGCTCTCGTTGGAACTGATGGTAATAGGTAACTACTTCAATAAATTGCAAATAATGGTTATTGGTTCTTCTTGGTTTTAGTATTTCTTCAGGGATATTTAATTGTTCTGCATAAGGATTTACAACTGTAATAGGTTTAAGTATTCGTTGACAGTTTTTTAATAAGTTGGCGGCTTCTGCCTCTTCTTCTGTGTTGACTTTTCTTGCACTTAATTTTCGTTGGTAATCCATTATTCGCTCGTCTTGTTCCTTGCTTTCATCCAAGTAAATCAAGAAGCTTCTGTTGGCATTATCTTCATAAATTTGCTCGTGTGTGGTACACCCTGCAACACAAACAGAGCCTTCTACTATTAATTCAATGGTTTTTGGGTCGCCTTTGGTGGTTTTGTGTACAATGCGTTTTTTTATCCATTTTTTACTCATTAATTCCCTGAGTAAGTACAAAGCTCCTTTTCCATCTTTACTGGCAATGCCGTCTAAATCTTCTACTAATAATATTTTCCCTCTCATAAAAAATCGTCCTTCATAATACAAGGCATTTTCACTTAATGAGGTGATTTCTATTCTATCTTCTTCGGGGATCAGTTCACTTACTTTTCCCTGTAAATGACTTTTCCCGATACCCGAACTCCCTAAACTCACAACGTGTAAAGGCATTTCTCTTTTTCTACTGGTAAAGATTAAATACATCAATAACCTGTTGCTTTCTTCGCCTATCATGCCCGACTTTCCGATTAGCTCATTTGTGCGTTGCATCAGATTTTTAGATTTCAAAAATTCTTCCGCTTCTTTTCGCTCTTGTGCTGATAGTACTTTATTTATTATTTGGGTGTCAGCCTCCGACTTTTTTATCTGCTCTATTCTGTATGCTTCCAGTTGCTCGGTTAGTTCTGCCAGGCTTGCGGCTATTATACTGGTGCCTATTTCCAGTTTCTCTGCTGTTTTTCGTATCAGCTTTTCTGTTTGAGTATCGTTGTACAAGTCCAGGTTGTGCCGTAACGGTGGAATACTTGTGTTTTTCAACTCTATTTTTAAAGTCGTTCGCATTCGGTCCAGGCCTTCTAGTTTTATTCCGCCCAGTACGGTAAGTTTTAACAGGTCGTTTTGGTATAGGAGTGATTCAGGGTTGGTGGTGGTTAGTTTCTTTTTGCCCATTTGAAAATATTAAATACAACTAAGTAGTTACAATACTAACAACTTAGTTTCTATCAAACAAACATAGTCAACTTTTATTAAACTATTTAGTTACTTATCTTTGATTTTTAACTAATAAAACCATTGTTTTTAAACCTATGGAGTTTGGTAATAGATTAATGAACTTACGCAAAGAAAGAAAGCTTTCGCAAAGCAACCTTGCCGCTAAAGTGGGTATTCATGCCAACGTACTTGGCAGGTACGAACGGGGCGATGCACGCCCTTTTGTGGAAGTAGCCGCTAAGCTTGCCAAGGCTCTTGAGGTTTCGTTAGATTATTTAACTGGTAATACCGATGTACTGTTCGATAAAAAAACAGTAAATCGCATCTTGGATGTG
>CAZZML010000242.1:0-5260 GCA_964654735.1 uncultured Roseivirgaceae bacterium
ACTGAATGACATCATATTATGGCTTGTAATAGATTTTCCTTGCGGATTTAAGGACACACTCAGTGTTTGACTCAGAATCAGTTATCGGAGTAAAGTCAAATATGGTGTAAATAAGCTTTCTTTATCTTACTTCTCATCAGTCAGCAAATCAATTTCACCGTTTTGCGAAAGAAAGATGGCTGTATTTCGTGTATTCGGGAATTGACTGAAAATAATCATTAATGAAGCCATTATAGGAACAGAAAGGAGCATGCCTATAATGCCCCAAATGGAGCCCCAAAAAACCAACCCTACCACAACCACCAAAGGGCTGAGATTTAATTTATTGCCCATAAGTCTAGGTTCTACAACATTGCCAATGAGAACCTGTACAGCTAAAACCCCTACCAAAACACTTATAGTTTGTTTAACATCGGCATACTGAACGATGGAAAATAAAACTGGAAAGGAAGTGGCAATTATAGACCCAACACTAGGAATAAAGTTTAAAATGAATATGATAAAAGCCCATAGTGCAGGAAGTTCTATACCTAAAAATAAGAGTACCAAAAAGCTTAAGAAGCCTGTTAAGAAACTTGTAAGGAGCTTAATTGTTAAATAATCGTGCAATAAATCATGAATTTTTGCCCAAGTTTTGGTGATTCTGTTTGACTCTTTGGCTCCACCATACATTTTTTCTAATTTTTTATTAATCTGAGTTTCTTCTAATAAAAGGAAAAGAACATAGAAAAACACCAAAAAAAGTCTTCCAATAAAAGAAGCTAAAGAAGAAGCTACATTTGCTGCTGAATTCATTAGCGTACTTTTTTGATTTTCAAGACTTTCACCTAAGTTATCAATACCCAAAAACCCCTCTACTCTTTCTAGTAATGCAATCAAATTAGTGCTGTATAATTCAAAGTTAGCGGTTAGCTTGTTTATGTTGGTTATAATTATATTAATTGAAATATAGAAACTAAAAAACACAATACCAGTGCTTAATATGGTGAGAATAATTCTTGGAAGTGATTTGTTGAATAGCTTAATCTTACTCAACCCACCTCGAACCTCAATAATAATGAACCAAAAAAGTAGCGCAACAACTAATGGCTGAAGAAAACTTTTAAAAAACAGAAAAATAGTAACAATACCGCCTAATGTAATAAGTACGGCAGCGGTTTTTACGGTGGGGTTTATCGTCTTTTTAGTAAGCATGTTTCTAAAATAGAGATTTATAATTAATAATTTTGCTTCAATACATGAGATTGCTCTTTTTTTACTCAAATTTTATTTAAACGGCTGCCATTTATTATAAAAAATTCTATATTTGCAGTCCGATTTTCAGATCGAATATAAATCCGCATAAAAATGACCGATTTAATCAAATTAGTAGAAGAAGAAAACGCATCAGCTAGAGGTAATCATCCAGAGTTTAAATCTGGAGATACCATTAATGTGCATTATAAAATTAAAGAAGGGGAGAAAGAGCGTATTCAGCAATTTCAAGGAACTGTTTTGCAGCGTAAAAACGTAAACACTAATGGCGAAACATTTACGGTTCGTAAAGTATCTAATGGTATCGCTGTTGAAAGAATATTCCCTCTCTTATCACCCAATGTTGATAAAATTGAAGTGCTTAGAAGAGGTAAAGTGAGAAGAGCAAGACTATATTATTTACGAGGCCTACAAGGAAAGGCTGCCCGTATTAAAGAAAGAAAATAACATTTCTAACATATATTTAGAAGACCAATTGAATTTATTCAGTTGGTCTTTTTTTGTTATACCTTTGCAATTGCCAGTTAAATTTTTTTGACTTCAAATTATAATTATGGCCTGGTTTAAAAGAAAAGATAAGGGAATTTTAACCCCTACCGAAGCTAAAAAAGAAGCCCCTGACGGGTTATGGTATAAAACCCCCAAAGGAAAAATAATTCATACGCGGGAATTAAAGAATAATGCTTATGTAAGCCCCGAAGATGGCTACCATGTTCGTATAGGGTCAAAAGAATACTTTGAAATTCTATTCGATAATAATGAATTTACCGAGATGGATGTGGATATGGTTTCAGCAGATCCTCTGGGGTTTGTAGATACCAAATCCTATACTCAAAGGTTAGAAGCAGTTAAGAAGAAAACTAATTTAAATGATGCCGTTCGATCTGCTTATGGTAAAATCAATGGCCTTGATATAAATATAGCCTGCATGGATTTTGCATTTATTGGGGGTTCCATGGGTTCGGTAGTAGGCGAAAAAATTGCTAGGGCAATTGAGTATTCTACAAAGAATAATGTTCCTTTTTTAATGATATCTAAATCTGGCGGAGCAAGAATGATGGAAGCGGGTATATCACTTATGCAATTGGCTAAAACTTCAGCAAGGTTGGCACAGCTTTCTGAAACAAAAACACCTTACATTTCTTTATTAACAGACCCTACCACTGGTGGAGTAACTGCCTCTTATGCTATGTTGGGTGATTTTAATATTGCTGAACCAGGAGCATTAATAGGTTTTGCTGGCCCTCGTGTAATTAGAGAAACCATAGGCAAAGATTTACCCAAAGGGTTTCAAAGTGCTGAATTTGTGCTAGATCACGGGTTTTTAGATTTTATTGTAGATAGAAGAGACTTAAAAGCAAGACTTACCAAGCTTTTAAAAATGATTGAGAAGTAAAATACTTAAAGTTAAGAGTATTTAAAATGCCTAAAGTAAACTGTTTATTTTAGGCACTTTATATGTAAGGATAGTGTTAGAATATGCGATTAGTAAATCACCCTGTCCTTTGTAATTACTACCTCACCTATAAGTGCAATGCCAAGTGCAGTTTCTGCGATATTTGGGAAATTCCTTCTCGCTATGCTGAGTTAGGCACTATTTTTCAAAATTTTATTGATCTTAAAAAACTTGGGGTTAAAGTGATAGATTTTACTGGAGGCGAACCTCTCTTGCATCCAAAATTGCCTGAAATTTTAGCGAAAGCAAAAGAGCTCCATTTTATTACTACAGTTACCACCAACACATTACTTTACCCTAAAAAAGCAGAAAGTTTAGCTGGCCTCATAGATATGCTTCATTTTTCTCTAGACTCATCGGTGGCCGGAGAACACAACCAAATGAGAGGCGTTAATTGTTTTGAACACGTAATGGAATCGATAGAAATTGCAAAAAAGCTTGGCGAAAGACCAGACATCTTGTTTACCGTTTTTAAAGGAAATTTAAAGGAAATTAAGCCAGTTTATGAACAAATTGTACTCCCCAATAATTTAGTGATGATTCTGAATCCAGCATTCGAATACAATGGGCTGGGAGTTGATAATGCTTTATCCCTAGATCAGATAAATGAATTAAGTAATTGGGGAAAGAGAAAAAATGTTTATTTGAACCAAGCTTTTATAGAACTTCGAAAAAACGGTGGAAATTCTATAAATAAGCCTGTTTGCAAGGCAGCCAGTACCACTATTGTCATATCACCTGAGAATGAACTCGTGCTACCCTGCTATCATTTGGGTAAAAAATCTTTTAAAATAACAAACTCTCTTAAGGGCTTGTATGCCTCAGCCGAAGTTAAAAACTTAATTAGAAACGAGGGTAAACTACCAGCATGTGAGGGCTGTACGATTAATTGCTATATGCAACCATCGTTTAGTGTTGAGCTTAATAAATATTGGTTTAAGGCACTGCCAAGCACTCTAAAATATAATTATTATAAAAGTACTTGGAAACAACTGTTTCGATGGTAAAATACCTAGATAATGAATATATTTGTGCCACTTATAACAGTTAAAAATTGATCTATGGGTACCGTAATAATTTCTGCGATAGTTGCATTTTCAGTAGTAATCCTATTGTTGGTGCTAATTTTATTATTCGCACAATCTAAGTTAGTGCAATCAGGGGATGTTAATATTATTGTTAATAATGATAAAGACAATCCTATTATAACCCCAGCTGGTGGCACCCTACTTACCACCTTAACAGCTAACAAAATATTTTTGCCTTCTGCCTGTGGTGGTGGTGGAACTTGTGGTATGTGCAAATGTACAGTGGACGAAGGTGGAGGGGAAGTACTACCGACTGAAGTTGGCCACTTAAGTAGAGAAGAACAAAAAAATAACGTTCGGTTAGCTTGTCAGGTTAAGGTGAAACAAGACCTTGAAATAGGAGTAGATGACGAAATTTTTGGGATTAAGAAATGGGAATGTGAAGTTATTTCAAATTATAATGTTGCCACCTTTATAAAAGCGTTTATAGTTAAATTGCCCGAAGGTGAAACCTTAGATTTTCAGGCAGGAGGATATATTCAGATAGATGTTCCCGCCATTGAGGTTGATTTTAAGGATATGAACATTGAGCCAGACCCAAGTGATCCTGAAGGGAAGGATAAGTTTAAAGAAGACTGGGATAAATTTGGTTTGTGGGATTTAAAAATGAAGAATGGCGAAGAAATATTTAGAGCCTATTCTATGGCCAACCACCCGGCAGAAGGCAATATCGTTATGCTAACCATTCGTATTGCCACACCCCCTTGGGATAGAGCTAAAAACAGATGGATGGATGTAAATCCAGGTATTTGTTCTTCCTATGTATTCTCTCGTAAACTCGGTGATAAAGTAACAATTTCTGGCCCTTACGGTGAATTCTTTATTAAAGATACCGATGCAGAAATGGTATATGTTGGTGGTGGAGCTGGAATGGCTCCAATGCGTTCGCACTTATTCCATTTATTTCATACACTTAAAACAGGAAGAAAAGTTACCTATTGGTACGGAGGTCGTTCCAAAAGAGAGCTATTCTACGTGGAAGATTTTAGAAAAATAGAAAAAGACTTTCCTAATTTTAAATTTTTTGTGGTACTATCAGATCCCCTTCCTGAAGATAATTGGGTGGAAAAGAAAGATATGGACGACCCCAAAGGTGAAGGATTTACCGGATTTGTGCATAATGCGGTAATTGATCAGCAATTGTCTAAACATGATTCACCCGAAGATATTGAGTTCTATTTCTGTGGACCACCAATGATGAATAATGCCGTTCAAAAAATGTGTGACGATTGGGGCGTGCCACCAGAAAATGTTGCCTTTGATGATTTTGGAGGTTAAATCGCAGGTATAGCTAAAAAAGTTTGGCATCTGCCAAGCTTTTTTCCTTTTAGAGTATAGGCTCTTTCCTTTTTTAACCCGCATTATTCATTGGGGATTTGTAATGAAAGCCCTAAGTGCAACCTAAAATCATCAGTTGGAGTATGAGTATCTCCGTGGTATAGCTATTTGATGGGAAAATATG
>CAZZML010000243.1:0-5242 GCA_964654735.1 uncultured Roseivirgaceae bacterium
AAATATCTGTGCGAGCACCTAACTAACAACATCTTATGGCTTTCATCACAAAGTTTCTTGCGGATTTAAGGAACTCTTAAAAGCTGACTTTACATCTTCTTCAGTGAAACCAGAAGCTATGGTGTTACTACTTGCATAAACGTAGAGTGCGGTGTTAAAGACAGTAGTTGCTACAGAAAAAATAAGTCCTGTTAAAAGCAATAATAACACGCCTATTGATATGCCAATTAATAAACCCGTTATATCAAAATTTATTGCCAATACATAAGTTAGACCTCCAGAAGCTGCCAATACTAATAAAATTGAAAAAAACTGCATTAAGCCCAACCCAAATGCTCTTATTAAGCTTTCACCCCAAGTTTTCTTTATTACTTCAACAGATTTTTTTAGCGCAGGAATTGGTTCTAGCCCTTCGTACACTAAAACAGGCACAACAAATATCGATATGATAGACCATGCCATGCCAAGTAAACTTATCAAAATATTTGCTATAACCTCTCCTACTTTTCCTAGTCGCGCAGCAAAATTTTGAAGAATCCGAAGCAACAGCCCAACTGAGGCAGAGATAAGACTCCATTTTGCAATTAATCCTAATCGAGAAAATGCAAATTTGATACTTTCACTAAAGGTAGCATTTCCTCCTTCGAACCTCACTTTTGTTGTATATACTACACATACATTAAAAAACGTGGCAATAAAAGCCAACCCGAAATAGGTAATAAACAACAGTGCATACTGGTAAAACTCCATAGAATCCTCTGAAAATCCACCATCCATCAATGAAGGAACAATAGAAGGGAAAATCATTGCTATAGAAAATATTGCTGAAAACAGAAACGCTAAAAATGCAAATCCTAACAGTTCACGGTCTTTGTTGATGACACCAAAACTAAGTTTGGTAATTTTCCAGCTTCTCGAAAAAATATTCATGCTGATAAGTTTAGTTGGCACTAAACTACCAATTTTTAACATTATTTCAAATTGCTATTATCCAGCTAAATTTGAATTTGTCGAAAAACCTAAGGTTCAGTTTAATTTAGTAACCCTTTTTTAGATTGAAATAAACAAATACACTTTTGCACATAAACATTGTTTTTACTATTATTGGTAAATAACTTCAACCAGACACCCTAATCTTATGAAAATCAATCAATCAATCAATCAATCAATCAATCAATCGGGTTTACCGATTAGGCTTTTTAAAGGTTGCGTGTATTGCAACATTTTTCCTCATTTTTAACTCCTGTCGTTTACAAAACGAAAATTTACCCGAACCAAACACTCAATTTAATAACTTTATAGAGGGTCAGATTGTACTGGGCAAGCAACTCGAAAACCCATACACAGTGGAGAACATGAAAATAGCACATGAAAATCTAGCTAAAAATGGCAGATCAGGTGCAAATATTAGAACAACACATCTCTACCTCAAATTTAAACCACAAAACGAAGAAGACCTTGACTTGCTTAAGAGCGACACTACGTTAGAGTTTTACGATTATCCGTTAGATTACGAAATGATAAGCGGAGGCTTATTTTACCACGACCCTGAAATACCTACCAACCAGCCCACCTACCAATATGTAGCCGTTGAAGTAAACGATGAACTACCAAATGTTGAGTACGAAATAGTAGCCGAATTGTATTTGCCCGAAGAAGATGTAGAACTAACACAAGGTAGGGCAAACAGTACATTAGCAGATGAATTAGTTGACGAAGCGCTTAGGATAACAAATAACCTGCCTGAAACAACCCAAAATGGTGCTACTAATGCAAAAACGGCTGGTAGCAGCTGGAACCCTGCCGGCAAAATAAGAGTATGGGACGATGTAATTGGCACTCACACTACAAGAAGGGCAATATTCGATTATTGGGAGTATTACCCTTGCCCCGGTGGAGAAACCCCTCAATTACAATCATTCCCTTCCCCCAGTCTTTTTCCTCCTCCCCAATGCAGGCGTGCCGTATATAGGTACGAATACACTACTAATATAGGCAGCAAAATTCCGTTGCAAGGGGTAAAAGTAAGAGCCCGTAGCTGGTTTAAAACCCGTACAGCCCTAACCGATGCGCAAGGCAATTACTACATTAGCTTTTTTAGAAACCCAGTAAACTACAGCATAAAATGGGAAAGAAACGATTATGACATTAAAGATAATCGATTTTTTCAGGCGTATTTTACTGGCCCTAAAAAAAGAGGTAATTGGAATGTAGATTTAGTTAGTGGCAAAGCCTTACGCCACGCAACAATGCACAGAGCCGCCCATCGTTATTTTTACCAAAATATTGGGGGCTTATTATCACCTACATTATCAGGTAGGTTAAAATTATCTTATTTGGATAAATCAGGAACAAGTATAAACTGGGGAAATATTATTGTTATATTACCCAATATAAGAATATATGGAAAACAACCTGAAACTGAGCGACCTTATAATACCAACGAAATTTTTAGTGTTTCTATTCATGAAATTGTACATACTACACATATTGATTTAGTTGGGTTGCTTAATTTTGGATTAACGAAAAGAATGGTACGTGAAAGTTGGGCTAATGCCGTGGAATGGCATATTAGTAAAATAGAATATAATGAAAGAGGCGAGCCCGATTATGATAATCCAAACTTTAATGTAAATTCTGATCCTATGGGAAGACCAGCTGACCACATGCAATGGTGGGATAATAGAAATAGCGATGAATACACACCATTATTCATAGATCTGGTTGATGACTTTGATATAACTGGTGGTCCTGATGATCGAGTGAGTGGTTATACGATGCAATCTCTTGAGCAAACACATTTAATAAATGCTGTTGATTTATTAAGCACATTAGGAAAACTCCGAACTTCGCTATTGCAAGGCAAGCCAAATGGCATTACTGATGAGCAAATTAAAGACTATTTACGATATTATTAAGACCAATAATAAGATGAAAAATATATTAAATGTAACTATACTTCTCATAGTATTCACTTCTTGTTTTCCAGAAGGAGACCTTGGAGACGAAACTAATACCACACTAATAAATAGATCAGGTCATAACCTTGAAATACAAATTTTTAACAATGGTGCATTCCGGTCATCTACATTTATCAATAATAATATTGAATTAGAATTAGGTGGTGGATCAGGGGAACCTGGAGGACCTATTGGGCCTTGGATTCGGCCACTGATTGATGCAGATTCTATCTGGGTTATCTACTACGAAAAAGCATCTATAATGCATACCAAAGATGAAAACTCAGTAGTTAGTAGGAGTTTAATGTTAGAAAGCTCGTATGAGGGTAGTAAGGTAAAAGATGGGTTGTATGAGTTTACTTATACCTTTACCCCCGAAGACTTTGAGGAAGCTTTGGAGTTTGGAGATTAGTTCTTATGAAACCTTGCAGGTTTATTTTCTTATTGAAGATTAAACCTGCAAGGTTTTACTCGCCTATTTTTATTGATTTGGTGGATGATTTTGATAGACCTAACGCTGGACCAAACGACCAAATTACAGGTTATACCATGCAAACGCTGGAACAGGTAATTTTAAAACATGCTTATGGACTAACCTCGTTTAGAGATAGGCTAAAAGCCAACAGGCCTACTGGTGTTACCAACCAGCAAATTGATGATTACTTTGCTTACTACTTTAACTTATAGCATTATGAAAAGTATAATATACATTTTTATTGGTTTTATATTCTCATCTTGTACTGAAGGTCCTCTTGGCGATAGTACTTATACAACCTTAATCAATAATTCAGGCCTTAATATAGAACTACAAGAATTTTATAATGGAGCCTATAGATCTTCGAGTTTTATAGAAAATAACCAATCCAAAGAATTTAAAGCTGTGTCAGGAGAGCCAGGAGGACCCACAGGACCTCATATACTCCCTCTAGTTAATGTAGATTCCATTTGGATTATTTATTACGAAAAGGCTTCTATTATGCATACTACAGATGTAAATTCACCCGTAAGCAAAAGCTTAATGTTAGAAAGCTCTTATGAAGGTGGTAAGGTTAGAGATGGGCTTTATGAGTTTACCTATACCTTTACACCCGAAGATTTTGAGGAGGCCTTGGAGTTTGGGGATTGAGTCTTATGAAACCTTGCAGGTTTATTTTCTTATGGAAGATTAAACCTGCAAGGTTTTACACTCCATTATTTATTGATTTAGTAGATGATTTTGACCAAACTAGTGGCCCATTTGACCATATAACAGGGTACACTATGGCAGGTGTTGAATCTGCTATTATAGAGGATTCTTATGGGTTAACATCTCTTAGAAATGCATTACAAGCCAATAAACCCAATGGTGTTACTAATCAGGATATTGAAAACTATTTAGCTTACTACTTTAACCTATAAAATAATGAGACGCACACAACATATATTAGTTTTCCTTTTTATTGCTATTTCGCTTTCTGCCTGCATTAAAGATGGACCAGGAAGTACTACAAAAACTACTATTATTAATAACTCTGGACATGATATTGAAATGCAAACATATTTTCAAGGCGAATTTGAACAGTCAAGAATAATTAAAAATACTAAACAACTGGAATTTAGTATCTCTAACAGTAAAGCTGATGGCGTTCTCCCTTTTTTAGCTCCCCCATTTACTGCCGATTCTATTTGGATAATTTATTACGAAAAAGCCTCCATTTGGCATACCATAGATAAAAACTCGCTTGTAAGCAAAAATTTAATGCTAGCAGGTTCTTATGTAGAAGGCAAGATAAATGGTGGGCTTGCCGAGTACTCTTATACCTTTACACCCGAAGATTTTGAGGAAGCTTTGGAGTTTGGAGATTAGTTCTTATGAAACCTTGCAGGTTTATTTTCTTATTGAAGATTAAACCTGCAAGGTTTTACTCGCCTATTTTTATTGATTTGGTGGATGATTTTGATAGACCTAACGCTGGACCAAACGACCAAATTACAGGTTATACCATGCCAACGCTGGAACAGGTGATTTTAAAACATGCCTATGGGCTAACATCGTTTAGAGATAGGCTAAAAGCCAACAGACCTGCCGGTGTTACCAACCAGCAAATTGACGATTATTTTGCCTACTACTTTAATTTATAAAATTATGAAAAGTACAATATTCATTTTTATTGGTTTTATATTCTCATCTTGCGTTGAAGGGCCGGTTGGCGATAGTACTTATACAACCTTAATCAATAATTCAGGCCTTAATATAGAACTACAAGAATTTTATAATGGAGCCTATAGATCTTCGAGTTTTA
>CAZZML010000244.1:0-5235 GCA_964654735.1 uncultured Roseivirgaceae bacterium
ACTAATGATTGAATGACGGAATGGTAAAATATTCAATCATTACCTCATTCAATCATTTTTATTACAAACTGAAAAGAGCAGACTAATAAGTGGAAGAGCAGTTAACTAATTAATTAACAATTAACCCAAAAAATATGTGCAGTACTTGTGGTTGTAGCGATTCAGGCGGAGAGGTAAAAATCACCTTGCCCGGAGAAAAATCAGATCACCATCATCATGGGCATCATCATGACCATGACCACCATCATCATACCCATGAAAAAACCATTTTAGAAATTGAGCAGGATATTTTAAGCAATAACGATTTACTTGCACAGCGAAACAGGGGGTATTTTGAAGCAAAAAACATAACAGCCATTAATTTGGTTAGTTCACCGGGGTCTGGTAAAACCTCGTTGCTTGAAGCAACTTTAAGAGATTTAAAGGCAGAAATTAAGTTTAGTGTTATTGAAGGAGACCAACAAACTGCCAATGATGCCGATAGGATTGATGCATTAAAAATACCTGTGGTGCAGGTTAATACAGGTAAAGGTTGCCATTTAGATAGTGATATGGTGTATAAGGCCTTTAAAAAACTGGAACTGAAAGACGATTCTGTTTTGATGATTGAAAACGTTGGCAATTTGGTTTGCCCAGCTATGTTCGATTTGGGCGAGCAGCACAGGGTAGTTATTATAAGTACCACCGAAGGAGATGATAAGCCTATGAAATACCCAGATATGTTTGATAGCTCTGCTATTTGCATCATCAACAAAATTGATTTGCTTCCGTATGTATCGTTTGATGTTGAAAAAGCGAAGGACTATGCGAGAAGAATTAACCCAAATCTTACCTTTTTTGAGTTATCGGCTACAACTGGTGAAGGTATGGATGCCTGGTATAATTGGCTAAAACAAACCATTTCTTCCCATAACAATAAGGACTTAAAAAAAGCATAATATGTGTTTATCAATACCGGGTAAAATAGAAAGCATAGAAAACCAACTGGATGAGATTTTCAGGGTTGGGAAAGTTTCTTTTGGTGAAATAAAAAAAGAGATAAACCTATCTATGGTGCCGGATGCAAAAGTGGGCGATTATGTGCTGGTGCATGTGGGGGTTGCTATTAGCATAGTAGATGAAGAGGAGGCAAAAAAAACCTTTGATTTACTTTTACAAATGGGCGAAGTAGATGAAATGAGAAGGGAAAAATAACTAAAAAGAGGCCTGCTAAAGGAAGCCTCTTTTTTGCAATACTAATAAATTTTACTTTTTCCGATTGCCTTCAATCACAATTTTTACGGTAACTTCTTCACCAACAACTGCAGTGGCTGCCCAGCTACCCGTTCCTACACCATAATCGTTTCTATTAAGCTTAAACTGAGCCTTAAGGGCAATTATTTCCACTCCCTTTTTCATTGGATGGTCGCCTCTGCCCAATACTTTAAATGGCACTTCTACAGTTTTAGTAACATCTCTAATGGTTAGCTTTCCGAGAGCTACAAAACCTTTATCTGTTTTTTTAATCTCCGTAGATGCAAATTTCATTTCTGGAAATTTTTCAGCATCAAAAAAATCACCCGACTGTAGGTGCTTGTCTCTTTTTTCGCTATCAGTTTTTACACTTGCCACTTGTACGGTAAAATTCACAGAACTGCCTTCAAGATCAGCTTCATCAAAAACTAGTTCACCTTTATAGTTGTTAAAAAAACCTTGGACAGGAGTAAAAAAATGATTTATTTCGAAACTGATTTTACTGTGGCTACTATCGATTTTCCAGGCAGGAGCTGATACCTTTGTGGTTGAAAAAGAGAATAGGAATGCTACAAAAGCAATTTGGGCAGTTCTTAAAATAGTTTTATTCATAATAAATTTAATTTATTGTTTAAACATTTGTTTATTTGTAAACTGCAAACAATGTTATAAAGTTCCCCACTTATGAAAGATAAAGTATATATAATATCAGGCACTAATCGCCAGCAAGCTGTTTCGCTACAAGTGGCCAATGTGTATCAGCAAGAGTTTAAGGCGTTAGGAGTGGAGGCTGAAATTATAGATTTGAGGCAACTTCCGGCAGATTATCTTTTTTCCGGGCTTTATGAAAATGCCGGGAAAAGTGAAACCACCATTGATTTCAGGAAAAAGATGAAAGAGGGGAACAAGTTTGTATTTGTAATTGCCGAGTATAATGGTTCGTTTCCGGGCGTGTTGAAGGCTTTTATTGACGGGTTGGAGTTTCCGGATTCATTTACCAATAAAAAATGTGCTTTGGCAGGCCTTTCGGCAGGTGAGCAGGGAGCCGTGTTAGCTATGAGCCACTTAACCGATATTCTTAATTATTGTGGAGCACATGTGCTGGCAAAGAAACCTAAGCTAGCAGGCATTGGTGCCAATATGCAAGATGGCGTTATAACCAATGAGCGTTATATGAAGCATATTAAGTTGCAGGTGCAGCAATTGATAAACTTTTAGAAGACTAAAGATTATTAGCTAAATGTCTCAAGTCTTCTTTATTCTGCTTGGGTTATCAGTGATAAATGCTTTCCACGAAGAAGACCCTTTCTTTTGCACACCTCCTTGAAAATGATGGCAAATAGCTACACCCAACGCATCGGTGGCATCCAGTAGTTTAGGTGTTTCTTTAAAGTCCAGCAGTTGTTTTAACATGGCAGCCACTTGCTCTTTGCTGGCATTTCCATTGCCTGTAACAGCCATTTTTACTTTTTTAGGTGCATACTCGGTAATAGGAATGTCTCTGTACAAAGCAGCCGACATGGCCACACCTTGGGCTCTGCCTAGCTTAAGCATCGATTGCACGTTTTTACCAAAGAACGGTGCTTCTAACGCTACTTCATCTGGGTGAAACTCATCAATAATGGAAAGTATTCGTTCAAAGATCTTTTTAAGCTTTAACTCGTGGGAAACATATTTTTTCAAATGGATAACCCCAAATTGCAATAAAGTTAATTTTTGGCCTGTTACTTTTATCAAACCATATCCCATTACATTTGTTCCTGGGTCTAACCCTAAAATTATTTGTTCTTTTATAATAGCTTTACCCATCGGTGCAATTTAGCAGATATCTTACATATAGAAAAAGTAGTTCGTTAATTCGTTTTTGGCCTTGGCTGTTAAAAATTGTATTAGCAGCTGCTTCTTTTTATTATGTTATCTCTAAATTATTGGAAGAAAAGCTTATTTTAAGTGAAATTGTAGCCCTTTTTAAATCTTCTGATTTCTTACTGTTAATTTCATTAGTAGTTATATTGATGGTGGCAAACTGGCTTTTAGAAAGCAAAAAATGGCAATTATTGGCAAACCAGTTTCAATCAATTTCTTTAGCACAAGCCTTTAAGGCTATTTTATCAGGTGTATCACTAGATGCCATTTTACCATTTGGTGCTGGTGCTGTAGGAAGTAAAGTGTTAAGTTTAAATGGCAAAGACCGACAAAAACTAATAGGGCCTGTGGTTATAGCCCAAGGCATTCAGTCTTTTTTTACAGTGGCTTTTGGGCTTTTAGGGATTGCCCAGTTGGCAAAAATGACAAATGTGTTATCACTTTATAATGGTGTAAATGTTACGATTCTATTGCTAGTTGTATCAGGGGTTTTAGCGCTGGTTGTAACAAAATCTATTCCTACTAAAATGGCTTATTATATAAAGACCATTAAAGAAGTGCCAAAATCTAGTTGGAGTAAGGTGGTAGCACTTTCTTTTTTTAGATATGTGATTTTTTTAGTTCAGCTACTGTTGCTAGCTACCTATTTGGCTCCTGAAATACCTATGTTAGTTTTAATAGGATGCATTACCTGGATGTTTTTTGCGAAAACCATTATGCCAAAGCCTGGCCATTTAGGGGCAGTTGGTATTCGTGGAGCTTCTGTGGTATTCTTTTTAGGTTTGGCAGGCTACAGCGCAGGAAATGTTGTGCTGGCAACACTTATTTTATGGGTAATCAATCTCGCAATACCGTCTCTTGTGGGGTTATTCTTTATTAAAGACCTATCTCTTAACCCTGAAGCATCCAATGGTTGAGTGGGCTTTCACGATCTTAATAATTAGCTATTGCCTATTTGTCGTTTATTTATGGATGGGCTGGGAAAGAATTTCTGTCTATCAGGATGAAGATTATAAACCTTCGGTAGCCGTCATTATTCCTGTTCGAAATGAGGTAGCTAATATTAAGTCTTTGCTCGAGGGCTTAACTAATCAAACCTACCAAGGGAAGCTCGAAATACTTATTATTGATGACCATTCAGAGGATGGCACCAGAGAATTGGTAGAAGAATATATAATAGGCAAACCGAATTTTATATTAATCTCTTTGGAGGAGAGCAGTGGAAAGAAGAATGGGCTTACAAAAGGAATCTCAAGCACCTCAGCAGAACTAATATTGACCATTGATGGCGATTGCCAAGCTCCCAAATCGTGGGTGGAGGTAATGGTGCAATCTTTTCAAGCACAGACTCAGTTTGTAAGTGGGCCAGTAGTTTTTAAACAGGAAGAAGGGTTTTTTAGTCAAATGCAGTCCATAGAATTTGCCTCATTGATAGGCAGTGGAGCAGCCCTTATTGGTTGGGGTAAGCCATTAATGGCCAATGGAGCTAATATGGGGTTTCGCAAATCCGCTTTTAAGGCAGTTAATGGGTTTGAAGGAAATCAAGAAACGGCTTCTGGTGATGATGTGTTTTTGCTGCATAAGATTGCTAAAAAATATCCAGAAAGTATTGCTTTTGTTAAGCAGGAAGGGGCGCTTATTAAGACGAAATCGCAACCTGCCATTAACTCATTTGTGCAGCAACGCATTAGGTGGGCAAGCAAATGGAAGGTCTATACTGATTTATTTACCAAAACCACGGCTGTTTTAGTTTTTATACTTTCGTTGAGTATAATAATATTTCCATTTCTAGTCAAATTCAATTCAGCCTCCTTGTTTTTATGGGCCAATTTAGTAGTGATGAAAGCGTTTTTCGATTTCTTTTTTATTCGCCAAATTGTCCGGTTTATGAATGAAAAAATAGGATTGATTCCATTTGTTCTGCTTCAAATTATCTACCCTATTTATGTGGTGTTTACGGCCTTATTTTCTTTTCAAAAATCGTATGTTTGGAAAGGAAGAAAAGTGAGTTGAGACAGGATGAATTATTCTTCTTTTAGTATCTTCTCTATTTGATTTTTAAGGTCGGGAATTTTATTCATTACCACATCCCAAACAATTGAATAGTTGATTCCAAAATAGTCGTGGATTAATTTA
>CAZZML010000245.1:0-5212 GCA_964654735.1 uncultured Roseivirgaceae bacterium
CAATTAAAGTACTATTATAGCAACTATATTAGCAAAATGGTGAAGATGAGTTAGGTCGAACACAGTCCAATATGGTAGAAAAAATCTGGAGAAAAAGCAGAAGCTATTTTTCAAATACTGATTTTTTTTGAGCTGGTTAACCCGCATTATTCAACAAAACTCTGAAGCTTCTCAGGAAATGGCTTCTCAATCAAAAAAAATAGTAACCCAAGCCAAAAAACCTCAAAATCGAATAGCCTTCTTTAAATTAAGCTAATTTTAAGATTCAGCCTTATCTCCATAAACAGCTTCTTTTACCTTGGCCTCTAGTTCATCCATTAACTCTGGATTGTCTTCAATTAACGCTTTAACAGCATCGCGGCCTTGGCCTAACTTGTTTCCTTCGTAAGAAAACCAAGAGCCGGCTTTTTTAACAATGTCTAGCTCAACTCCTAAATCTAGTATTTCCCCAGATTTTGAAACACCTAGCCCGTACATAATGTCAAATTCAACTACTTTAAATGGAGGAGCCATTTTATTTTTCACTACTCTAACTCTAGTTCTGTTCCCAACTACGGCATTTTCATTATCTTTTATTTGGCCAATTCTTCTAATATCTAAACGTACAGATGAATAAAATTTAAGAGCATTACCACCTGTTGTAGTTTCGGGGTTGCCAAACATTACACCAATTTTTTCGCGAAGTTGGTTAATAAAAACACAGGCGCAACCCGTTTTATTTATGGTACCTGTCAGCTTTCTGAGTGCCTGTGACATCAACCTAGCTTGAAGTCCCATTTTACTGTCTCCCATTTCCCCTTCAAGCTCTGCTTTGGGTACAAGTGCTGCTACAGAATCAATCACAATAATATCTATGGCACCCGAACGAATTAAGTGCTCGGTAATTTCCAATGCTTGCTCACCACTATCTGGCTGCGAGATGAGGAGATTGTCGGTTTGGATACCGAGCTTTTCAGCATATTGTTTGTCAAATGCATGTTCTGCATCTATAAAAGCAGCAAGACCACCAGCTTTTTGAGCCTCAGCAATACAATGCATCGAAAGAGTAGTTTTACCCGATGACTCAGGCCCGTAAATTTCTGTAACTCGCCCTCTTGGGATACCATTAATCCCTAAGGCAATATCTAAGCCAAGCGAGCCAGTTGAAATGGATGGAACATCCACCACCTTTTCATCACTTAATTTCATTACTACCCCTTTACCATAGGCTTTTTCAAGTTTATCAATAGTAATTTGAAGGGCCTTTAGTTTTTCACTTTGCTCGCTCATATTTTATATTTTTATAACTACAAAAGAAAGGGTAAGATATTGAGAAATCAAGTGGTAGGCAAATAGAATTTAGAAAAGTTTCACGCAAAGACCGCAGAGAGAAGGCACGCAAAGAGTGCAAAGTATTTTTTTAAAATATTGGAAGGAATCCACAAAAAATAAACATAACCCTTACCGATCTTTGCGCTTCTTAGCGTATTTTGCGTGAAACCAAAAGAGCTATAGTGACAGAAAAGCAACTTTCGTATGATATTATTGGAGCAGCAATTGAATTACACCTAGATTGAGCGATTCAGTGGAGATGAGAAGTGCTAAGAGACTGAGAATAAAAAGTTTACAAAAAACACAGGAACACCTAGAAGGTGTTGTGAGTATTTTTGAAAGTCTTTTTTACTCAGTACATTAGTGCTTATCGCTTCAGAGAATCGCTCAATCTAGGTTACATAAATCTATTGGTTCCGGCCTATTAGAATCAGCTTATGAAAATGCTCTGGCATCTGATTTAAGAGAAATAGGTTTTGAAGTAAAACAACAATTGCCTATGCCTTTTATTTATAAAGATGTAAAGCAAGATGTAGGGTATAGATTAGACTTATTAGTGGATAATAAAATAATTATAGAAATAAAGTCTGTTGAAACCCTTGCACCGGTTCATTTTGCACAAACACTTACCTATTTAAAATTAGCAGACTTAAAACTTGCTTTATTAATTAATTTGGCTAAGTTCTAACTAGAACAGCATTTTTGTATTATCTAGTGCCTGTAAGAAAACAGACGATTTTTACAAAATGAAATCTTAATTTTGTTGTGTTTTCTTAGAGGCACTATCTAATAAGGGCATGTTGCTATTTGCTTAAAACTTAAAGAACGTCATTTCGTAGTGCAACGGAGAAATCTTTGCCGCTTATAGTAACAGGCTACATGGTCAAGATTCCTGCGGAATGACTTGCAGGGGCGGTTTTAGTGGAATATATAAGCATTTTAGCTGTATTGTTTAGAACTTAGCCATTAATTTCAATAGTAAACTACTAAAAGAAGGCATTCATAGAATAGTGAATAATTTATAAATCCTGGCGGTCTTTGCGAAACCTTGTAATCTTTGCGTGAAATCGAATAGATATGATGAAAAAAATTGGCTGGGGCGTTCTTGTGGCATTATTTATACTCATTTTTTATTATTACGAACTAATTGGGTATGGCATCGCCCAAGGGAGGGGTCAGTTTCATGTACTTTGGAATGCACAACCCATTGAAGAAGTACTCAGTAACCCAAATGTTGCAGATAGTGTAAAGCAAAAATTGTTAGTGGTAAATGAAATCAGAACTTTTGCTTTTGATTCATTGGGCTTAACCCCTACAAAAAATTATACCACTTATTTCGATCAACAAGGCAAGGAGACACTTTGGGTAGTAACTGCTTGTACTCCATACAAATTTGAACCTAAAGAATGGTCGTTTCCTATTATAGGTAGTTTTACGTATAAAGGTTATTTCGATGTTGAAAAGGCAAAGAAATTATCAGCGCAATTAAGTGAAGCTGGGTTTGACGTTGAAATGTCATCGGTAAGCGGCTGGTCGACCTTGGGTTGGTTTAAAGACCCTGTACTTTCCAACATGCTAGAGGGTTCGGTGGGCAGTATGAGTAATACCCTAATTCATGAACTTACGCATGGTACCGTGTTTGTGCCTGATAGTATGACGTTTAATGAAAATCTAGCATCATTTATTGGCAGGAAAGGGGCTTTTAAGTTTTTAGTGCTAAAGTATGGTAATCGTTCTCAAGAGGCTAAAGAGTATGCAGATAGACTATCTGACAGTGAAAAATTTACCAAATTTATGGTGCAAAGTGCCAACTTGCTAGACAGTATTTATCATGCCATTGAAACTTCTTCTTTAGAGGAAAAAGAGGAAAGCAAGTCGAGTTTTATGGCTTTGTTTAAGCAAAAAATTGATACGGTAGATTTTAAAAACCCAGAGAGGTATAAAAAATTGTTTAATGGGCTGGAGATGAATAATGCTGGATTTATATCATTTTTAAATTATCGAGAACGCCAAACCCAATTTAATGAGCAATTAAAACAAGAATTTAATAATGACTTAAGTAAGTTTATAGCCTATTGGAAAATCCGTTATCCTAATTGATAACAATATGGTAACGTTATCCATTTACAAGGTTTATTACTTCGTGTTATTTTTGTAGAAAAATTACTATGTCCAATACGGCACATAAAATACTTATAGTAGATGATGATGAGGATATCCTAGACTTATTATCCTATAATCTTTTGAAGGAAGGCTATAAAGTGTATAAAGCAGAAGATGGTGTAGAAGCATTGGAAGTAGCAAAGCAAAAATTACCGGAACTTATCATTTTAGATATTATGATGCCTCGAATGGATGGGGTGGAAGCTTGTCGCCTGATGCGACAAGAACCAGAACTTTCAAAAGCCCATATAATTTTTTTAACAGCTAGGGTAGAAGAGTACTCAGAAGTTGCTGCATTTGATTCTGGTGCTGACGATTTTATTTCTAAGCCAATTAAACCAAGGGCATTATTGAGTAGGGTTAATTCTTATTTTAAAAGGGCGGAAAAAAAAGAAGAACTTTCGGGAGTACTAGAAATGGGCAGTTTAATTATCAATCGGATTAGTTACTCTGTAGAGCTCGAAGGCAAAAAAATTACACTTCCTAGAAAAGAGTTTGAGCTGTTGTACTTTCTAGCAAAAAAGCCAGACGAAGTATTTAATAGGGATACCCTGCTTAAAAATATATGGGGCTCCGATGTATATGTATTAGCCAGAACAGTGGATGTTCATATTAGAAAAATCAGAGAAAAAATTGGCGATAGTTTTATTAGCACAGTAAAAGGGGTTGGCTATAAGTTCGAAACCAATGAATAAATACTTACTCACTTTTGTAATTGCTTTAATCACATCACTTATTCTTACTTCTTTACTTTATTCGGCTGGTCTTTCTCAAAAATACCTAATAACAATTTATGGGGCTTCATTTGTTGTAAATGGGCTCGTCTTTTGGTTAGCAATGGAATATGTGATACTCAGAGATGCTGCTAAAAATAGAGATACAATAGCCTATTATTTAAGAGGTGTTAAAACAAAGGACATACCAGAAGTAACTTTTAATTTAGCAATATCAAACCGTATTTATAAAGATTTACGAATACTACAGAAGCGTAAAGAAAAAGAAATAGCAAAATTGCATGAACGTGCGGATTTTAGAAGCCAGTTCATAGCTGATATATCGCACGAACTTAAAACACCCATTTTTGCTGCACAGGGTTATGTACACACGCTATTAGATGGCGCAGTTGATGATAAGGAAGTACGTTATAAATTCCTGAAAAAATCGGCCAATAGCCTGGATTATTTAGATAAACTTGTGAAAGATTTATTAGAACTTTCGCAAATTGAAACAGGAAGCATTGTGTTAATGAACGATCATTTTGATTTAGTAAAATTGGTAGATGAAGTAATAGATGATTTTGAGCAGCAAGCAATTAAAGCAGAAATCTCCATAAAACGGAGTAAAAAACCTCCTAATTCCATTGTATATGCTGATTATGTAAGAATTCGGCAAATAATTCAAAACCTGGTTTCTAATGCCATTAAATATAATAATGTAGGAGGTAAGATTAGAATTAAGATTATCGAAAATACTGAAAGTGTAGAAGTGCAGATTGCTGATACTGGTATAGGAATTCCTAAAGAAGACATCTCCCAAATATTTAAGCGCTTTTATAGGGTTGATAAAAGCAGAACAAAAATTAAAAACAGAGGGAGTAATGGGTTAGGCTTAGCCATTGTAAAGCATTTGTTAGGGATTCATAATTCTACCATAGTGGTTAAAAGTAAAATTGGTAAAGGTTCTGTTTTTAGCTTTTCTTTGCAGAAAGATAAACCACCTCTCGATGGGCAAAGAACTA
>CAZZML010000246.1:0-5206 GCA_964654735.1 uncultured Roseivirgaceae bacterium
TGCACACAACAGATTGATAATGGGATGATGGAATTCGCAATGACGTTTAATTACTTATACTCCTCTATCGTTTTTTCAATAATATCACAACACTCATGTAATTGAGCTTCGGTCATAACTAAAGGAGGAGCAAACCTGATAATGTTGCCGTGCGTTGGTTTAGCTAACAAACCATTTTCTTTTAGTTGCATACATATATTCCAAGCAGTAGAGCTTTCAGGAGAATCATTTATGATGATAGCATTTAAAAGCCCTTTGCCTCTAACCGTGGTAACCAAGTCATTTTTAGCAATAAGTTTTGTCATTCTATCTCTAAAAATGACGCCAAGTTTTTGAGCATTATCTGCAAGATTTTCATCCTTGATTACATCCAACGCAGCCACAGCAACTTTAGCAGCTAATGGGTTGCCACCAAATGTAGATCCATGTTGGCCAGGTTTAATTACTTCCATTATATTGTTATTGGCCAGTACAGCAGAAACAGGATAAGCACCACCTGAAAGGGCTTTTCCTAAAATAAGCATATCAGGCTTTACGTTTTCGTGGTCGCAGGCTAAGAGCTTGCCTGTTCGGGCAACACCTGTTTGTACTTCATCGGCTACAAAAAGCACATTGGCATTGTTGCAAGCTTCTAAAGCATCTGTTAAAAATCCTTCGTCTGGCACAAATACACCTGCTTCCCCTTGAATGGGTTCCACTAAAAAGGCAGCAATATGTTCATCTTTCAGAACTTCTTTTAATGCACCAATATCGTTATAAGGTATTTTTATAAAGCCTTCTGTGTAAGGCCCGAAATTCTTGCGAGCATCTTCATCATTAGAAAAAGAAATAATAGTTGTGGTTCTTCCGTGAAAGTTATTTTCGCACACAATTATCTTGGCTTTATTTTCAGCAATGCCTTTCTTTTCATACGCCCACTTTCTGCTTAGTTTAATGGCAGTTTCAACAGCTTCAGCTCCTGTGTTCATAGGTAGCACCTTGTCGAACCCAAAATACTCGCACATGTATTTTTCATACTCACCTAAGGTGTCATTATAAAAAGCTCTAGATGTTAGGGTTAGCGTTTCTGCCTGTTGTTGCAAAGCACTTACAATTTTAGGATGACAGTGCCCTTGGTTAACGGCAGAATAGGCAGATAGAAAATCGAAATACTGCTTTCCTTCTGTATCCCATACATAAACACCTTTTCCTTTTGATAAAACTACAGGTAATGGATGGTAATTATGGGCTCCATATTTATCTTCCATTTCCATGGCGGCTTGGCTTTTTGTTATTTCCTCTGTCATTTTTGTATAATTTTGTGCGCAGCAAAAATAAGGAAGAGAATCACTTATTTTATGACAAAATCAAAAGAAAATTAACCACTGGAGAGGGCTATTACTTCTTGAAAAATGGACTTTTGATAATTAATGAGGCCTATTATTTTTAAAGAGGGTTTTGTTATAAAACAGGTGTAATCATTGCCCCTATAATTTAAGAAAATAATTCGTGAGAGTTTGCGTTTAAAACTTAAATCCCGATATTTGCACTCCGAAATTAGAATAAGCGTAAATAGTAATATCATGTCACGAGTTTGTGAAATAACAGGAAAAAGGCCACAAGTAGGAAACAATGTTTCTCATGCCAACAATAAAACTAAGAGAAAATTCTACCCAAATCTTCAAAAAAAGAGGTTTTATATCCCTGAAGAAGATAAGTGGATAACGCTTAAAGTTTCTACATCAGCTATAAGAACCATTAATAAAAAAGGAATTACAGCTGTTTTAAAGGAAGCTAGAAAAAAAGGTAACGTATTGGTTTAACTAGTTTAGACCAAAATTAAATTATAGCACAATGGCTAAAAAAGGAAATAGGGTACAAGTAATTTTAGAATGCACTGAGCATAAGGAGAGTGGAATGCCAGGAACTTCTCGTTACATTACTACTAAAAACAGGAAGAATACTACAGAACGTTTAGAGTTGAAAAAGTATAATCCAATTCTTAAGAAACAAACTGTTCACAAGGAAATTAAGTAATTATGGCTAAGAAGGTAGTTGCAAGTTTAAAGAAAAAAGATGCCAAAGGCTTTTCTAAAGTTATAAAGGCAGTTAAGTCGCCTAAAACTGGTGCTTATACTTTTAAGGAAGAAATCGTACCTGTTGATCAGGTTAAAGAGTTTCTTGCTAACTAAGCAGGAAATACATATTAATTCTTTTAAAAGTCCTCCTAGAGGACTTTTTTTGTATGCTCAATAAAATATAATTATATGGCCTTATTTGGTGGTCTGTTTTCTAAAGAAAAAAAGGAGTCGTTAGACAAAGGACTTGAAAAGTCTAAATCTAGTTTTTTTAATAAACTAGGGAAAGCCGTTGCAGGTAAATCTACGGTTGATGTAGATGTGTTAGACGACCTTGAGGAGGTGCTTATTACTTCGGATGTAGGTGTAGAAACAACCATTAAGGTGATTGAGCGAATTGAAGCTCGGGTGGCTCGTGATAAATATTTAGGTGTAGAAGAACTTAATGCTATCTTACGGAGTGAAATAGCAGACTTGTTAGCTGAGAATAATTCTGAAGACTTAGTTGATTTTACCTTGCCCGAAGGCAAAAAGCCTTATGTACTATTAGTGGTTGGTGTAAATGGAGTAGGCAAGACCACAACCATTGGTAAATTGGCTTCTCAATTTAAAAAGCAAGGCAAAAAAGTAGTGCTAGGTGCTGCTGATACGTTTAGAGCAGCAGCTGTTGATCAGCTCAAGATTTGGGGTGAGCGTGTAGGAGTACCTGTTGTTTCGCATGGTATGAATACCGACCCCGCATCTGTTGCTTATGATGCCGTAAAACAAGCCGTGGAGCAAGAGGCTGATATTGTAATTATTGATACGGCTGGTAGGTTACACACCAAGGTTAATTTAATGAATGAGCTCACCAAGATTAAGCGTGTGATTCAGAAATTTGTTGATGATGCCCCACACGAAGTGATGCTGGTACTGGATGGCAGCACAGGCCAAAATGCGATGAATCAGGCACAAGAGTTTACAAAAGCCACAGAGGTAACTTCTTTAACTATTACCAAACTAGACGGCACAGCTAAAGGTGGAGTTGTTATTGGTATTTCTGACACCTTTAAAATACCTGTTAAATATATTGGGGTAGGCGAAGGTATCGATGATCTTCAGGTGTTTAATAAGGTGGAATTTGTAGATTCGTTTTTTAGTTAGGTCTTGCTAAGACCTTAAAACACTTGTTTTCTTTTCACTAACCCTCCAATGCTCTTTTTGGTTAAAGGAAAATCCGCTTAGCCAATACTTAAATTTTACTTTTCCCTGATAATCCACACCCATTTTACGATATAAAATAGAGGGATCTTTTTTGATACATTCATTAATGGATGCAGTATAAACCGTTGGCCCAGTCATTTTGTGAACATCATTTGGGTATTGGTTCGATTTGATATTGTTGATAATATTTTCAACTGTTTTAGCCAGAAAAGGATGTCCTTTTTCATATACCAATGCCCATTGAACATAGAGACCTGGGTTTCCTTCTTCAGTTATTATGGCTTTATCTGTGTCATTAATCCAGTCGCTAAGTCGACCAGTTATTTTGCTGTCAATATCTAAGTAAACACCCCCTTTTTTAAACAGGATAGCATAACGAAAAAAGTCAGCTTTTGCAGCACCAATTGCTAACTTGCTGTATTGTTCAAAAACAGCTTCACCAAATTCTTCTAGAATAAAGGCATCTATATCAGCATCATTATAAAAATGGTACTCATATTCGGGATTCATACGAAGCATATTCCAAATATGAAATCGCGCTAGCAAAGGAATTTCATCCCAAGAAGAATAAGTTTGAAATATGGTTTTAGGAATAGCCAAACTAGTTTTCTTTCCATTTAATAGGCTTCTTTTTCCATTCTATTCGATATTGAACATAGTAATTAATACCCCAATTAGAAGTATTTTCGGCAACTCCATAACCAGGTATAAAATAGGTCTCAAAATTACCTTCGTTAAAAGTGTTGTGTTTTAACAGTTTAAAACGAACTACGTAACCCATAAAAAATGATTTAAGAATTCGAACCCGCATACCAATATTCATTTCTACCCAGTTTACACTTGATTTATTTTGTTCGGTAGATATCGGATTAATTCCCCAACCCGCATTAGCAAGTTCCCCACTTAGAGTTTCGTTAAATGACGAGGTTGCATACCGAAGTCCAAAAAAAAGCACATTAAGCTTAGCATCTTTGGCCGTCATATTTACATCTGCTCCTATTCGGTAAAAGAAACCATCGCTGGTATAACTTGTTGGTGTATCTGTGGACTTGTATGAGCCTTTCCCCATTTCAACAACTCCAAAAAACTTACCAAAATCTATATCTACCATACCTTCATAATTGGATATGGTAGGTTCAAACAAATTATAAACGGGCCCTGCTATATCAAAACCAATACGTGCTCCGGTTGGCAACCATTTATTATGAATGGTGGAGTCAATCTTAATAGCGTACTTAGTTTCTTGCTCTTGGGCTTGTGCCCCATTAGCAATTGCTATTAATAGAACAATATATTTAATGCGTAACTTCAACATTTTTAACTGTTTGTAAGCTTATGGCTGATTCTACCACTTCAACTTCTTCAAAATCAGTAGAATCCATTTTTAAAAAATCAAATTTCATTTCTAATGCACAATTTGGGTTAAGAACAACAGGTATTTTTGTGTAGCTTAAGGCAATATAATTAGATACTGCTGTATCTTGATTAAAACGAATAATAATAGAACTGTCAAGTGGGTTTAGTGGAATAGTAACGTTGGCTATTGTATCATTAAAAACAGGAAAATTATCATTGCTATTATCTACAGTTATCGAGGTGAGTATTATATTTTTAGGGTTCCCTACAATATCAACAAAGGCTATTTTTATCAGGTCTGTTTGTTCCGGAATGCAGGTGGGTTGGTCGTTGCAACTTATAAAAAAAGCTGGAACTACTACAAGTGCTGCTAAAAATATTTTCTTCATAATTTAAGTCTGCAAAATAAAGCTATCTAACTGTTAACTCAAATATTAAACCAATAAGTCATATCTCATAATTTTTATTGAAACCTGCTCTTAGTATGATATTTTTGTAAGCTAAAATCCCTTATACACGGTTGTGAAAACAAAGGCAAGAAAAAAAGATAAAGTAAATGTAGTAACCTTAGGTTGCTCTAAAAACTTAGT
>CAZZML010000247.1:0-5199 GCA_964654735.1 uncultured Roseivirgaceae bacterium
GAATGACATCATATTATGGCTTGTAATAGATTTTCCTTGCGGATTTAAGGTAATACAACAAAACTGTCCAGACAATTGAGAACACTTCATGGAACTTAATCTTACCGAGGGAGATAATTTCTTTTCGTATTGGTGTTTCTGAAAACTCTAACCTGAATAATTCATGAATAATCTATTACGCATTCCAATTGCCAACCATTCAAGCACTTGCCTGCCTGTTCGGCAGACAGGCTCGAATTTTGGTACTCGATGTAGCTCGCTACATCTCCGTTCCAAAACCCTGTGCGAGTACTTGACTGGCAGACACTTAAAATGCTCATAACAAATATTCATGAATTAATCAGGCTAAGAACTCAATTCGGTAAAATGTCCAGACCTAAGAATTTGTTATTTAACACTTATTCCAAAACAACTCTTTGCTATTTTTGCACTTTAAAATCCAAGTAAATATGAGCAAGCAATTAATAGAATGCGTACCAAATATTAGTGAGGGGCGTGACAAACAAAAAATTAAGACCATTACTGATGTGGTGGAAACTGTTGAAGGGGTAAAACTGTTAGATGTTGACCCCGGCAAAGCCACCAACCGTACGGTAATAACATTTGTAGGAGAACCTGAACATGTGATTGAAGCAGCCTTTCTATTAATTAAAAAAGCCTCGGAACTCATTGATATGAGTAAACATACCGGAGAACACCCTCGTTTTGGTGCAACCGATGTATGCCCATTGGTGCCTATTGCTAATATTAGTATGGAGGAAACGGTCAAATTCGCTCATAAATTAGGGAATCGTGTAGGTAAAGAACTGGAAATCCCCGGATATTTCTATGAAAATGCCGCAACCAATGAAGAACGGAAAAATCTGGCTAATTGCCGTGCTGGTGAGTACGAAGGATTAGCTGATAAGTTAACCAATCCACACTGGGCACCCGATTTTGGCCCGGCAGAATATGTTAAAGCAAAAACCACAGGAGTAACAGCCATTAGTGCACGTGATTTTTTAGTTGCCTATAATATTAACCTGAATACTACTTCTGCACGTAGAGCCAATGCCATTGCTTTTGATATCCGAGAGCGTGGCCGCGTAAAAAGAGAAGGGGGAAGCCTAACAGGTAAAATTGTAAAAGACTCAACTGGAGAACCGGTAAGTGTTCCGGGTACATTAAAAGCCGTAAAAGGAATTGGTTGGTATATAGAAGAGTATGGTGTTGCACAACTATCCTTAAATCTTACTAATATTAGCATTACCCCAATGCATATTGCCTTTGATGAGGCTCTTAAAAAAGCCCAAGAACGTGGAGTAAGAGTTACGGGTTCTGAACTAGTAGGGTTAGTACCACTAAATGCCTTATTAGATGCCGGTAAATACTTCTTACGGAAGCAAAACCGCTCGGTAGGTGTTGCAGATGAAGAAATTATCAAAATTGCTATTAAGTCAATGGGGTTAGATGAGTTAAAACCATTTAATCCTAGAGAGCGAGTGATAGAATATTTAATTGAGGCTAAAACCCCAAAGCTTATTGATATGAGCCTCAAAGCTTTTGCAGATGAAACGGCTTCTGAGTCTCCAGCTCCGGGAGGAGGGTCTATTGCTGCTTATGTGGGCGTTTTGGGCGTGTCGTTGGGAACTATGGTTGCTAACCTTTCTTCGCATAAGCGAGGGTGGGACGACCGTTGGGAAGAATTTTCCAATTGGGCTGAAAAAGGAATGGCTTACCAAGAGCAATTGCTTGCCTTAGTAGATGAAGATACCAACGCTTTTAATAAAATTATGGATGCCTTTGGCTTGCCCAAAGGGAGTGATGAAGAAAAAAATGCTCGTAAACAAGCCATCCAGAATGCGACTAAATATGCGACTGAAGTGCCATTGAAAGTAGTGGAAGTTTCTTTCAAATCTATGGAAGTAATGAAGGCGATGGCAGAGATTGGCAACCCTAATTCAGTAACTGACGCTGGAGTAGGAGCTCTTTGTGCACGAACAGCGGTGCGTGGAGCTTTGCTTAATGTAAAAATTAATGCAGGTGGCTTAAACGATAAAGAAACTGCTGCCACCTTGGTTTCAGCAGGTGAATTGTTTGCACAACAAGCATACGAACTTGAGGAGGAAATTATGAAAGTAGTTGAGGGTAAACTTTAATAGCATTGTCTTAACCTGAATAATTCATGAATTATTCAGGTTAAACTTTATTCCCTATCTGGAGGGCTGAGTTTCAGAATGACTCGATAATACATGTACACCAAAGACCAAGCAATTAAATTAATGAATACATGGGGAGGGCAGCAATTGCCCTTCTTTTTTATGATTGATTTTGAGTTGCAAAAACCTGTACTCTATTTACTAGATGACCTCCCTGAAACTATTTCATTTGATATAAATGGTATAAAAAGAAATGTGCCAATCGAAGTGGCTACAACACCATTTAGATTCGAGCCTGAACCTACTAACTTCGAAACATATAAAACAGCATTTGATAAAGTAATGAGCGAGTTGAATTATGGAAACTCGTATTTGCTTAATCTTACTTTCCCAACACCTCTTAAAACAAACCTCGATTTAACATCAATCTTTTGCAGAAGTAGCGCCTCTTATAAGCTGTTGATTAAAAACGAATTTGTGGTTTTTTCTCCCGAAGCATTTGTAAAAATTAATAACGGGAAAATCTCAAGTTACCCAATGAAGGGAACCATAGATGCTTCCATTCCAAGTGCAGAAGAGAAGCTTTTCAACGACACAAAGGAAAAAGCCGAGCACGCAACCATTGTGGATTTGATACGAAATGATTTAAGCAAGATCGCCTCCAATGTTAGTGTAGTTAAGTATAAGTATATTGAAAAACTATCCACGTCTCGAAAACATCTTCTTCAAATGTCCTCTAAAATAGAAGGAGAACTTCCGATAAATTATCAAAATCAGTTGGGAGATATTATTTTTTCCTTATTACCTGCAGGTTCAATCTCTGGAGCTCCTAAAAAGAAAACTATTGAAATTATTACAAGTGTTGAGAATACTTCCAGAGGCTATTTTACTGGAGTAATGGGAATATTTGATGGTTCAACTCTTGATAGTAGCGTAATGATTCGTTTTATTGAACAAAAAAGTGATAAATTAGTGTTTAGAAGCGGTGGAGGTATTACATCACAAAGCAATGCCAAAACCGAGTATGAAGAGCTATTAGACAAGGTATATGTCCCTTTTAATTGAAACCATTTCGTGTGTTGATGGAAAGCTGCAAAATTTATTTTGGCATACGGTAAGGATGAATAAAAGCAGATCAATTTTATTTAATGCTACCCATAAACTATCTCTTAAAAAAACACCTTTACCTGATTTTGTGCAAAAAGGTAATTGGAAGTGCAGAATTTTATACGATCAAAAGATTAATGGGCTAAGCTTTGAACCCTATATAGCCAAGGAGATTAACACTTTAAAACTCATTGAAAGTGACGTTGAGTATGGTTATAAATATGAAGACCGCAGCATTCTCGATGATTTATACAAACAAAGAGGGGATGCAGATGAAATCATTATTATTAAAGGCGGACTAGTAACTGATACTAGTATTGCCAATATTTTGTTGTTCGATGGCCTGAATTGGATTACGCCAGATGCACCCTTGCTCGAAGGCACTATGCGCGCAGAGCTCATTAGCAAAAAGGTAGCTGCCCCTAGAAAGGTTAAGGCAACCGACCTCTCAACGTATAAAAAAATTATGCTTGTAAATGCTATGAACCCTTTCAACGAGCTTAAGGCTATTGATGTGCAACAGGCACTCGTTGGCTAAGTTCTTCTCCAATGGCCTGGCTTCCACATATATCCTCGGTGTGGTTTACCTACCCAATAACCTTGTGTGTAGAAGTGTCCTCTCCTGTTTTTTATATAACGCCCTTTAACCCAAACATACGCATGCGCTGATTTATTCCATCGCCAATGTGCGTTTACCCATGTATGATGTGGCTTGGCCTTAATTGGCTTAACATGATAAACTCTGGCTCTATGGGGCTTTACCTTTACCACCACTTGGGCGTTTGATGTAAAACTTGAGCCTAGGAGAACTAAAGAAAATACTACGATACCAGTGAATAACTTCTTCATGATTTTTTGTGTTTGTTTGGTACTATGACATAAACAAACACAAAAGGTTTAAAGCCAGTTAAAAAAAGGAATAGTTAGAGAAAGTTTCTTTGGATTATTCCCAACGAGCAAGATATTCATTCTTTCAAGCTTTTCCATAAGTCAACTAATAAGCGGTGTATAACTACTTAACAGTAAGTTACGGAATTAGGTTTCAAAACCTACAGAAAATTATTTGTAAATCTCATTCAGCAACCCAGCCAATCGAATGCCCGCCTCTTTTAACCTTCGGTGTACTTGTGCCTTATGGTCATGCACATACCGATACGTTAAGTTGTCTTTTCCTTTGGTATCATATACCGATGCTCTTAACGCTTTCGATTCATTGGCCCAATCTAATGGAGTTGAGTTTTGGAGTTTCTCTATTTCTCCCTTTGCATGATGGTCTAACATACTTGCAAACTCAGTAAAACTTAGTTTCTCCCCATCGATCATGCCTGAATCCCACACACGGTGGAGGGTAGATTTTTCCCAAAAGAATTTGAGTTTTACATCATTCCCGCCCCGATCTTCTCCATTACCAACATGCAAGGGTTGATGTATATCGCCTACCAAGTGGATAAGAACCCGGAGAGCCAATCGTTCTTCGTCTAATGTTAAGGTATCGGACTTTAACTGGCCAGTAAAATTAGTAATGGCCCAAACAATGTCTTTTTCTTCGGGGGTGCCTGCTTCTGCATAAGTTTTGCCATCGGGTATGGTGCAATAATGCCAAGGCTTCATATAATCATAGCTCGATTCCGACTTTACAAAATCCATCCAGTTGGCATTATATGCCAGTCCGTGGTGCCCAAATACTCGGTGCAAATTCTTTTTTGTTTTCCCACTAAGGTGTTTCTGAGCAATTTCACCTACCACCCGATGCCCTGTTAATCCCCAACTAATGGCATTACCAGAAATAAATAGAGCCAATACAAATACAACTTTTTTAAGCATAGCAAATTTTATTCATAATTATAATGGTGAATATAATAATAATAGCCGACTTTGGAGCAGTTTACTTTCAACTTGTTTAACCCGCATTATTCATCAGGATTCTATTCCAAGCCCTAATTGCTTCAAAATC
>CAZZML010000248.1:0-5187 GCA_964654735.1 uncultured Roseivirgaceae bacterium
AACCTAGGCTTATACAAGGACACTGACAAATTTTAATCTCATTTTAATGTGTGTCTAATCTCGTTCTAATAAGGCACATCTATCATTGCAGAAAAAATTTCTATAATAATGAGTGAAAAAAAAATTAAGGGAGGTTTGTTTGGGAACATTAAACAAGATCTTCCAGCAAGTATAGTAGTATTATTTGTTGCGATACCTTTATGTTTAGGCATTGCTTTGGCCAGTGGAGCCTCTTTATTTTCAGGCCTTATTGCCGGTATAATTGGCGGTATTGTGGTTGGTAGTTTAAGTAATTCTTCGTTGGGGGTTAGTGGCCCTGCAGCGGGTCTTGCTGTAATTGTGCTAAACTCTATTCAATCGCTTGGGGCCTTTGAAATTTTTCTGGTAGCCGTTGTAATTGCAGGAGTTATCCAAATTTTAATGGGACTCTTAAAAGGAGGAGTAATTGCCTATTATTTTCCATCGGCAGTAATCAAGGGAATGTTGGCGGGTATAGGTATAATTATATTCTTAAAACAGATTCCGCATGCATTTGGCTATGATGCCGATTATGAAGGAGATTTGTCTTTTTGGCAAAAAGATGGCGAAAATACATTTACAGAATTATTTAATATGTTAGATTACATTTCACCCGGGGCATTAATTGTGAGTGTAGTTTCATTATTAATTCTTCTTTTCTGGGATAATATTCTTGCTAAAAAGCATAGGGTTTTCCAGCTCATACAAGGCCCTATTGTGGCTGTAATGTTTGGTGTTTTATACCATGTTTTATCAGCGACCTATTTCCCGGCTTATTCCATTAGTGGCGATCACCTTGTAAGTGTACCGGTTGCCGATAGTCTTTCCGGGTTTGCTGCACTTTTTGCCTTTCCCGATTTTAGCCATGTTTTAAGTAGCGAGGTGTGGGTGGTAGCATTAACATTGGCAATAGTTGCGAGTTTGGAAACCCTGCTTAGTGTAGAAGCTACCGATAAACTCGACCCTCTTAAACGAACAACCAATACAAACCGAGAGTTAATGGCTCAGGGTACAGGCAATGTGATTTCAGGTTTATTAGGAGGACTACCTATTACTCAAGTAATAGTTCGTAGCTCTGCAAACATACAGTCAGGTGGGCGAACCAAACTTTCTGCTATTCTGCATGGTGTTTTCTTATTTGCATGTGTGTTTTCAATTCCCTTTTTGCTAAATATGATTCCTCTGGCGGTGCTGGCAAGTGTGTTATTTGTGGTGGGCTATAAATTAGCCAAGCCGAGTTTGTTTAAGCAAATGTACAAGTTAGGAATGTCGCAGTTTTTGCCATTTGTAATTACCATTTTAGGAATTGTTTTTACTGATTTATTGAAAGGAATAGGAATTGGCTTAACTGTAGGCATACTTATGATCTTAAGAAACAGCATTAAAAACTCGCACTTTTTAAACAAGAAAACGGTGGACAATGGTTCCCACAAAGTAAAAATGACATTGGCTGAAGAAGTAACCTTCTTAAATAAAGGAGCCATTCTAAAAGAGTTGAATAGTTTGCCTAAAGAAACAGAGTTAACCATTGATATGAGTAAGTCGGCACATATAGATTATGATGTACTTGAAATTATAGATAACTATAAAAATACAGCTGAAAGCAAAGGAGTAACAGTGCATTTAATAAATAGAGGAGAGGAACAAACGGCAGATTATTAAAAAAAAGAAATCGCAAAAATGGAAAATAATGCCATTAAGCAAACGCTGTTAGTGCTAATCGATTTTTCTCAAAACTCTTATAAAGCGTTAAAATATGCGATTTCATTGGCAAAAGTGATGAACGGGAAAATTGTTCTTCTTTATATTTCCTCTTCTGGAAGCGTAGTTAATTCGGATAACCCTTCAATAGTTCTGAAGGCAAAGGATATTGACAAAAATAAGGCAGAAGGCCAGCTAAAGTCTATTTTAGAAATGATAGAAGCAGAAGGGTTGTCGGCTGAATATATTAATACGATAGGAAACTTTCATACCAAAATGAATGAATATACCAAGCTATTATGCCCCAATTTGATTGTGTTGGGTAAGAGTAATTTAAAGCACACACACTTGGGCGAGATAACAGAGTATTTACTTTATGAAAGCAATAATAATGTGTTGATTGTTGATAGCGACACCGAATTTAATGAGAACACCCACATTTCGGTAGAATGTAATGAGGATACCCTTAGCGATTATAGTTCAAGCCTTCTGTTTTGGCTCAATATAAATACCAAAACACCACTTAGTATTTTTGTTAACAAAAAGAAAAAAGAAGGGTTTTCGTTTCCTGAAAGTTGGCGGGGAATTCAAAACGCTAAGCATAAAATATGCTATAAAAACAGTCAATATTTTTCAGTGGCAAGCAGTATAAATAACCATATATCAAACGAAAGCATTGATCTGGTTTGTATTGGAAGAAAGCGTGAAAGCAGCTCTATTTTTTCTAAAATACTTAACCAGTCCAATACCACAACAGACATTATTAAACACACACATATTCCTATTTTAATTATGGGTAAAACATCTTAATAAATTAATTATGAGAACAAAAACTAAAGAAATTCAACAAAGTTTAACTCCGTCAGCAGTACGGCAAATTTTAATCGATGGCAACCAAAGGTTTGTTAAAAACCAAAGGGGGAACAGAGACCTGAAAAAGCAGGTGCAAGAAACAAGTGACGGGCAGTTTCCCATTGCTGTAGTGCTTGGTTGTATCGACTCCAGAGTGCCTGCCGAGCTGGTTTTTGATAGAGGAATTGGAGATATTTTTAATGCTCGAATTGCGGGCAATATTGTTAACGAAGATATTTTAGGCTCTATTGAGTATGGCTGCAAAGTAGCAGGCTCTAAACTAGTAGTTGTTTTGGGGCACACTAAATGCGGAGCTGTAGCAGCAGCTTGCCAAAATGTAGAACTGGGCAATATCACAGCTTTATTAAATAAGATAAAACCAGCGGTAGATGCTGTTCGTACAGATAATAGCCAGGAAATGGACGAAGCTTCGGTTGAACAAGTAGCTGTAAAAAATGTTAATATTTCTATCTCCAACATTAGAAAAGAAAGCCCAATTTTGGCTGAAATGGAAGAAGCAGGAGAAATTGAAATTGTGGGAGCTATTTACAGTGTGTCGAGTGGGCAAGTTGAATTTATTTAAGGCAACTCAAACAAAAGCCGTTAAGGGAAGGGATACAGGTAAGTTAGGTAATACAATGAAGATTAATAAATTATTAGTCATTCTTTTAGTATCCCTCCCCTTTTCTGCTTTTAGCCAAGAAAGCGACCTAGGCAACTGGCTGCTCTATTTTGGCAATAAAAATATAGGCACTAAGCTTAATTGGCACCACGAAGTTCAATACCGTAATTATAATGCTATAGGCGACTTAGAGCAATTATTATTAAGAACCGGAGTAGGATATAATTTAAGCGAAAAAAACAATAACCTTTTGCTGGGTTATGGCTTTATAAGGAGCGAAAACTACCTGGATGCCTCAGTTGATAAACAAATTGTAAACGAACACCGAATTTACCAGCAGTTTATAAATAAACACAAAGTTTCTAGAGTTTATTTGCAGCATAGGTTTCGTTTTGAACAACGGTTTATCGAAGATGTTTTTAAAATGCGATTTAGGTACTTTTTGGCGTTTAATATTCCTATTACTAACCCAACAATGGAAGCAAAAACTCTTTACTTTTCTGCCTATAACGAAATATTTTTAAATACCGAGGGAGATATTTTTGATAGAAACAGGCTTTATGGCGGGTTGGGTTATAAGGTAAATAAAACCGTACGTTTTGAGCTGGGCTATATGAATCAATTTTTTAGTGAGGGAGGACGCGACCAGCTAAACATGGTAGTGTTTGTTAATTTACCCGATAAGTCTAATTAACTAGTTGTGAATAATGTTATATGGGCTACTTTAGTAGCTCATACACTAGCGCATGCATACACTACTTTCTCTTGTACAAAGCCTTATTTTATTGGGCTTATCACTCATCCATTTTAGTTGGGTTTTGGGCAGCAAATGGGGCTTAAACAAAGCACTACCAACCAATAGCGAAGGTGTTAAGGTACTTAACCCGAGCTGGTTTGATAGTGCCATGGTTGCGATTGGGCTATTATTATTTACCACCTATTACTTGCTTAAAGGCAATTTTATTTCCCTTAGTGTGCCAAGTTATATTATGGCGTATGCTGGCTGGGCTATTTCTGCCATTTTTATACTTAGAGCCATTGGAGACTTTAAATATATTGGTTTCTTTAAAAGCATTACCGGTACAGAGTTCGCCTCTCTCGACACCATGTTTTACTCACCGCTTTGTTTGGGGTTGGGAATTATTGGAATTGTGTTAGAAGTGATTTAAATTAAACCTCTATAAAACGGTTCTTTCTTAGTCATTCCCTTCTTTTTGGTCATTTCTATGAAAATTACTAAATTTATCGACTTTAATTAACCAATAATGAAGAAAAAAATAGACTGGCTTAATCATTCTGTGTCATTTGCCGTGGTGCTCACGGGTATCTTGCTGGCGTTTCAGCTTACCCAATGCTCGGAAGATCGGAAACAACAAAGAACCATTGAAAACCACAAACGCAATATATTAGCTGAAACGGAAGTTAATAAGGGTAATTTAATTTGGACCTTAAACAGTGCTGAAAAAAACCTTGCTATTGTAGATTCATTAATTTGGTTAATTAGAGAAGGCGAAGACCTAAAAACCATTAATAAACTATCAATAGAATTATTAACCACAGGAAGTGCTCATTTTAAGAAGAATGCTTATAATGCGTTGGTTGAATCAGGAGATATTAGGTTTATGAAAGATTTTGACGGAAAATCGGAAACAATAAATCTTTACGAATACTATAAATCAACGGAATTTAGTGACTATATAGGATATCAATATTCTTATAATCCTTACTCCGTTTATTTGCTAGATAATTTTGATATGCTGAATAATAAAGTGCAAAAAGAAGATGTTTATTTATCTAAAAAGTTTGGTAATTTAATTGGGTCATATAAATACTTTTTGCAACAAAGAATTGATATGTATAAGACAGGCAAAGAAAACATAGACAATTACCTTGAATTGACCAATTAATTTTTAATCCCAGTGAACCGTTTGACTTATCCCGAACTCAGTTCCTCCATGGGCAAGCCCCTATTATCTATTTTGATAACTGAAAAT
>CAZZML010000249.1:0-5152 GCA_964654735.1 uncultured Roseivirgaceae bacterium
ATTTTGTAAAAATCGTCTGTTTTCTTACAGGCACTAACTATCGTCCGACCTAGCTCATCTCACAGGTTAACGCAGACAAAATAAGAATTTGCGAATATCTGCGGAATCTGCGGGAGAAAGGATTTTTACTCGGATGTTATCTGCAATCCTAATAACATAAATTAAACATGAATAATTGATACATCAATTATATTTATTGCATTTGTAATATGAAAAGAATTGAAGACGTAATATTGTTCCAAATTGACCTGACAAGTAAAGTATCAAAACAATATTCACAAAAAGAATTCAACAAATTAAAATTGGGAATAACTGTTGAACAATGGGTAATTCTTAAAATTGTTGCTGAGTCAAATAACTTATCTCAAAAAGAGTTAGCTAAAAAATCATATAGAGATGGTGCTTCTATCACAATAACCATTGATTTATTGGAAAAAAAGGAGTTTCTGATTAGAAAATCAATACCTAATAACAGAAGAACTTATAACGTTTGTTTAACAAAAAATGGCGAACAGTTTATTGAAAAACATATAGATTTAATAAAAGAGCATAGAAATAGGAGTATCAAGGATATTACAGATGAAGAACTTAATATTTTAAGTAGTCTATTGTTAAAAATAAGAAATAAAACACTTCTAATCGCATAGCTGTACTTTTTATAGAATAAAAAACAAGCTTTTATTTTGAGTTAGGTATAGTATATTCTTTAGGCAGGAATTTGTATGCGTACAGTTGTTCCAACTTTATAGGTAGAGTCCAATATAATGTTCCCTTTCAACTTTGTAAGGCTTTCTTTAACAATGTATAGCCCTAGTCCTGAGCCTGAACTACTCTCATTAGCACGGAAAAACATTTCATAAATTTTCTCTTGCAATTCTTTCTTTATCCCTTGCCCATTATCTTCTATGTTAAAATAGAATACATTGGCCTTAATGTATGCCGATATTTTAATAAAAGGGTTTTCCTTAAAAAAATCTGCATACCTAAAAGCATTTGTTATTAAATTATTGGCAATAAAAGTAAATCGGGTCTTATCTGTTAAAATTTCAAGAGTATCTTCAACGTCCAGCTTTATATCAATTTCCCTTTCTTTATTCAAATACACCAAACTTTCTAAAATGCTAGAAATTAATTTTCTTACTTGAACGGGCTCTTTTTTAAGTTCCATTCGCGCATTTTTAGAATAGTCAATTATGTCTTTAATAAAACTATCGAGCTTTTCTACACTTACATCAATAAGCTTGTAATACTCTAAGGCATTTTCCCCACCTTCAAGTTTAGCCACATTAAGCAACCCTTGAATAGAAGAAAGAGGTGCTTTTAAATCGTGAGAAACGCTATATGCAAAACTGTCAAGTTCACTATTCAGTTTTACAAGCTCTCGATTTCTACTTTTAACTTCTTTGGTCTGATATACATAAATAGAAACTGTAGCCAACACAAATGTTGAAATTAGGAGTACAATAAACCATTTAGTTTTATAAAAAAACGGCTTTATTTCTATCCCAATTGCCGCAAAATCAGTACTCCAAACCCCATTATTATTAGCAGCCATTACTTTAAATGTGTATTTCCCGTAAGGGATATTGGTGTATTTTGCCTGTCTTTCAGCTCCAATCTCAACCCAATCAGAATCAAAGCCCTCTAAAATATAAGAAAACTTTACTTTTTCGGGTGAATACATACTAAGTGAAGTATAATTAATGGTATAATTTCTATGACCTGGCTCTATAACAATATTGTGTGCCCTATTATTTTCAAAATTATTTCCCCACTCTACCTTTTCATCGTCAACAATAACATCTTCAATAAATACTGATGGACCTTTAGAATTAATAATGAGTTTTTGAGGATCTAATATTGTAATTCCTTTAATAGTTGGGATCCACAAACTACCATTTTTGGCTTGCAAAGTTCTAGTTGCTCCAGTACACTCCCGAGAAACCATACCATCTGAATTGTTAAGCAATGATGTGGATATACCTGTTTCGCCATTTACATAGGCAATAGCATCATTTTTAGATATTCTTACCAGACCTAGAATAGAACTGGCCCACAAGTTTCCTAACTTATCCTCATTAATATCAAAAATAGTTTCTACAGGCAACCCGTTTTTTTTATTAATTAAAGTAAATTTTTGATTTTGGTAACAGTATAAACCTACGTTGGTTGCTAACCAGAACCGTTCGTTGCTTTCTATATAAACATTAAAAATTGAAAGACCTGTTATTAGTGAATCTGTTCTTAATATTTCAATTTTCTCATTCGAATGAATAATATTTAACCCTCCGTTTGCAGTTCCAATAACAATCCTGCCATCTGGTGTTTCGTCCACACTAAAAGCAAAGTCTGACCCTAACCCATCTTTTACAGTAATAGATTCAACAGTATTGTCTGGCAATATTTTATTTAACCCTCCATTACGTGAAGCAACCCAAATAATCCCTTTGGAGTCTTTTAATATTCTACGTGTTTTGAGCGAAGCCATTCCTTCTTCAACACCAAAATATTGCTCTTTACTTCCATTTTTCTTAATTACGCCATCATAAGTTGCTATCCAAAGGGTTCCATCATCATCTGCAAATATATCTTTGATAGAAATGCTTTTAAAATTTTTCTGCATAGGCAACTTTTTAATGCTGCCTTCTTTTATTACATCAATATCACCATTATCACTTCCTACATAGAAGTTCCCGTCAAGCCCTTCCTCTACCACATTCACTCCCCTATAACTTAGCCCATCTACTGGAGTAATATTTTTGAAATTGCTTAATTTAAGTTGTCCTAGTCCTCCCCGTTTAGTGGTAATCCAGATGTTGTTTTCATCATCAAAGGCTATTGAAGATATTTGTCGTGAAGGTAAACCATCCGATTCAGATATATACTCAAATTTGTTCGAGTGCGCTAACCTAGCTAATCCTACATCTGCTGCAAACCATAGATTACTGTTTGCATCCGATGCTATATAATTAATTTTAATTTTATCAAACCTTTCATCCGAAATCCAAGTATTGTTTTGATAGATAGAAAGTCCTCCTTCTGTTCCAGCATATATTTTACCATCGTGGTATAATACAGAATTAACAATACTGGAAGAAAGCCCCTCTTTTTCCGAAAAAACAATAATCGTATCTTTACTTATTTTAGCAACTCCCTTACCCTCACTTGCAACCCAAATATTACTTTCGGTATCCTCTGTAAAACTTTTTATGCTTTGATTATCGAGATTTGGGATAGAAAAACGAGTAACCTTATTATCTTCCAAATAATACACACCAGCATTTCTGGTTCCGATCCATAATCTGCCTGAAGTGTCCATAAAGGAGGTTTGAATAGATTTAGGTAAGTTTTCTGAGTTAGGAATGGGTATAAATTTTTCATTTTTGTACAAAATCAACCCACTGGATTGTGTACCTATGTACATATTGCCATTTGGCAATGGCAAAACCGAATAAAAAGCACTTGAAAATAAAACGGGTACATTTTCAGTATCAAAATTCTTAAACTTGTTACCATCAAATCTCACTAACCCATTAAAGGTGGATATCCATAAAAATCCATCTTTATCTTTAGCAACATGGCGCAAATTATTAGAGGGTAACCCTTCTTCTGCTGACCATACTTCAATAACATAATCAGCTAAAGGTTGACTATACTGTGCACTACTAGGCAAAAACAATCCTAATAATAAAATCTTAACTAGTACAATTTTTTTTAACTGACTTATCATAATAATTGCTTATATCAGCATAAATGTAATAAAAAAAGCCCTTGAAGCATTGCTTCAAGGGCTTCGAATATAGTTAAATTATATTATTTTAATTTCTTAATGATTGCTTTAAACGCACCTTGGTGGTTCATAGCTAAATCAGCCAGTACTTTACGATTTAATTCGATATTCGCTTTTTTAACTTTACCCATAAATACTGAATAGCTCATTCCTTCTTCTCTAGCTCCTGCATTAATACGCTGAATCCAAAGCTTTCTAAAATCACGTTTTTTAACTTTTCTATCGCGGTAGGCATACGTCCACCCTTTTTCAACTGCATTTTTAGCTACAGTCCATACATTACTTCTGCGGCCCCAATATCCTTTGGCGGCCTTTAGCATCTTTTTTCTTCTTGCTCTAGATGCTACTGAATTTACACTTCTTGGCATAATTTATTAATTTTTTTGATAATTGGCGATCCGCTAGCTAGCGGATACTTAAAGCCAATACTCTGGTTAAACTTATGATAAACCTAAATGTTAAGCATTGCTTTAACATTACTTACATCACTCTTGTGCACTAGCCCAGTTTGAGTAAGATTTCTCTTTTGCTTTGTTTCTTTCTTAGTTAGAATGTGGCTTTTGAAAGCATGCTTTCTTTTAATTTTACCAGTTCCAGTAAGTTTGAAACGCTTTTTAGCGCCAGATTTAGTTTTTACTTTTGGCATTTCTACTTTATTTATTAAACTATATTCGTTCTACTTTTTAACTTTTGAAGCCAGAATAACATACATTCTTTTACGCTCCAATTTTGGTAATTGCTCTACTTTACCGTACTCTTCTAATGCTTGTGCAAATTTTAATAATAAAATTTCCCCTCTTTCTTTAAAAACTATGGTACGACCATAAAAATGAACATAGGCTCTAACTTTAGCTCCTTCTTTTAAGAAATTGATGGCATGCTTTAGTTTAAAGTTAAAATCATGATCATCGGTATTAGGACCAAAACGGATTTCTTTAATAACCGTTTTTTGAGCCTTTGCCTTTATTTCTTTTTGTTTCTTTTTTTGTTCGTACTTAAACTTAGAGTAATCAATAATTTTGCAAACAGGCGGTTCTGCTTTGGGAGAGATCTCCACTAAATCAAGTCCTTCTGCCTTTGCCATATTTAAAGCCTCAGCAATGGCGTAAACGCCAACTTCTATATTATCTCCAACAACTCTAACGTGTTGTGCTCTGATTAAATCATTAATCTTATAGGGTTCTTCGACTCGGGCTACGTACGGCCTTCTCCCTCTAAATCTTTGTTTGCTAATTGTGACCTCCTGTTTATTGTTTTAAAAATAAGTTGCAAATATCGTATAAATCTTAAACAATAAGCAGATTAATACAATAATTTGCTATTAATTATTGAAGTGTTCGATAAAAATACATAACACTGATT
>CAZZML010000250.1:0-5119 GCA_964654735.1 uncultured Roseivirgaceae bacterium
TGTCCACAAGTTTACGCCCAATAATTAAAGCAAGGCTGGCAAATGCACGAAAGTTAATAATATAGTCTTGTGTTCCAATTTCGTATAAATTAGAGAGGGCTCCGTTAGAAATAGCAATTTTTTCTAGTTTCTCAGGAAATCCCAAATTTTCCATCAAATCCAAAAAACTCCCTCGCCAATTTCCCACATCACTATCAATATGCCTAATCATCAATTGCAGGGCTGCAGGGCTTCTCAAGTCATTTAGTCCTTGTTGTGCTTTGTCATCAAGTCCACGGAGTAGGTAGAGAGTTCGTTGAAGCGCAAGTGGCACATAGGCACCATAATGAGGGCTATCAAAGCTAATCCATTGGCGTACATAATGTGGCGTACCATCCTCTTCCATGGTTTTAAGGGCATACCTTGATATTAAACCTCCCATACTTGGGCCAACTACTACCCATTCTTCTGTAAGTTCATCTCTGTAGGTAAATCCATTTAATACAGCAAACAAATTAACTACTCTATCTCCGTTAAGTTGCATATAATCGTCCCCGTTTAAAAAATCAACAAAAACCAAATCGTAGCCCAAATCATCTCTTAATAAGGAAATTGTATTACTGGTAATAGCATCGTCATAGTAAATATGAAGGTTACCATTCATAACTTCGAATAGCCCTCTTGGGTCATCACCATAAGAAACATAATAGCTTCGTTTATTACCAGGGTCAAAGCCATCTAAAATTAGTATTGGTTTGCGCAGTTTACCACTTTGGTTATTGGGGGCGTAGAGGATGGACACCTCTAAGCTTGCATTATCTGCCTTCCAAATTCGTAGGTAGTGCATTCCGTAAATGTCGGTTTCTATTTCCCTCATGCATTCTCCTGATACTGGATGGCGAAAGAAGCAAGTTTTAACCAAAATATGTTGACTAACAACTTCACCTGGTTGATAATTTGTTTGCAAATAATTTAGGACGAAACTATGTACAAATTGCCTCTCTCTATCTTTATACACATCCGTCTTGTAGCTTCCCGTTGGCCCATCAGGGAAATAAAATCGTTCCCCTGGATTTATAGATGCCCTCCCATTGGTTGTTCCTTCTAAGTTGGGTACTACATCATCGCCTGTACGTAGCACGGTAAAGTGGGCATACAGGGTTTGGGGGCTATTGGTATTATCAAGTATATCAAACTTTACGGCACATTCAATAAAAGCCGAAGTACCTGCGTAATTTACAGCAACGGGTGAGTTCCAATCTATAAATTGGTAACCCGTACCATCCCCAAAATCCACTTCAATAGATTGTATAGTTTCGTTTTTTATATTGCTAAAATAAAAGTTGCTGTCAAGCTCAAAGGTTATGTTATTGCCGTGTATTCGGCCATACACTGTGCTGGCAGCAAAGGTGCGGTGCGTTGTATAAAGGTTGGCAATCATTAACTCTCTTTGCACCTCGTTGGCTGATAATATTTGTGATTTGTAGGAAGCATCTTCTACCAAAAAACTATCTTGTTCGTAAAGCAAACCGTTGGCCAAAGCTTGTGCATTTACTTTATTATACTTTAGGTTTTGGATTAAAATGGGTACAATTTCTTCATCCCTAACCCTGTGTAAGTAGGCTTTTTCAAGGGCAAGCCAGGCATCCATGTTATAGCCTCCTGCGGTACCGTTCATTTGCTCAAAAAAGAGGTCGCTCCATTCGGTAAAGGTTCCTGTTAGCACAGTACCGCTTCCGCTAAAATCATCTATTGGGGAGGTTGGCAAGGCTCTATCTAATAAAATATTGGAAGGGATTAAGTTGTTATCCAATTTTGATAAATAGCCTTTAGGGTTGGCTAAATAATAGCTGCTTGAAATGTTGCTGTTTATTTGTTGGGCAAAGAGCTGTGTAGAAAAAGCAACCCAACTAAGTAGTATGAGTAATGTTAGTTTTTTCATTTTTCTTGGCTTTTAATAAACGTAAAAATAACCGTGTTTTGGGCTTTTATCTTGCTGTTTTGGTTCTCAATCTGCTTTTGCTGCTGTATCATTAGCAAAGTCAACTCCTCTATCTTTTGCAACAGCAGCATATTCATTTTACCTAACTCTATGCCATTGGCTTCCATTTCAGCAGCAGAAGGCACTTCGGGCAGGTGGTGGTTGGCTTTTATGTAGGCTTCTATTTCTGTTAGGGGCATTAGGTTATAGTCCGGTTCAAAAACGAAGTCAGATCCGTTTACATCTTCTACTTTAATTTCTTTTGAAATTATAGTGCCATTTACATGGAGCTTGGCCGTGGGTGTTAATTTTCCAATTCCCATATTTCCAGCAAAGTATGATTTACCATCAGATGGTGAAAAATAAAATGCATTGTTACCATCATGGGCTTGTATAATAAACCTTTTGCCACCTGATAGGTCTTTGAATACTAAATGTGCTGAAGACCCAGTTCCTTGTTGCCGAAATACCCAAGGGCGTTCAGTGCCTAGTTTCAAAACATTAGTACCGTTGCCAACTGCATTGATTACAAGTTTAGCATCTGGGCTTGTGGTTCCGATGCCTACATTGCCATTTTCATCTTCAAGAATTATTTTTCTCCATGTTGTCCAACTATTATTGGATACATGCCATTGTCGAAAAACCAATTCGCCATAAGGGTAGCCTGTCGTACCAATTTCAAAATTTCTGTATTCGCTGCCTATCAGTGAAATCTTACTTCCATACTTATATGTCCAATTAACTGTGTTATTGGATCCAGGCCCTAATTGATAACTTATTCCGATAGGAATTAAAGATGGGCTAGCATTTTCATCAAGAGTAGTCTGTCCGTACATTCTAATAGTTGAACAAATCAATATAATAAATAAAGTTTTTTTCATTTGATGTTATTTTTTAGTTCTTTGATTTCTTCATCTTGTTTTGCTGCTTTTTGTAAAAGCAATTTTATTTTTTTGTTTTGTTCAATCATATGAAGGGTCAATTCCTCAACCTTCTGCAATAGCAACATATTCATTTTGCCAAGTTCTACCCCATTGGCTTGCATTTCAGCTGCTGAGGGCACTTCGGGTAAGTGGTGGTTTTGTTTTACAAAAGCTTCTATTTCGGCAAGCGGCATAAGATAGTAATCGGTATCAAACACAAAATCAGGTGGATTTACAACTTCAACCTGAACTTCTTCAGTCGTAAACTTTCCATCCCAAATTAACCCCTTAGCCTCTGAAATAATTAAATCAGTGCCTTCTCCATTTCCTCCCCAATTTATTTTGGTATGATCGCCATAATTTCCATCCCAATCCCAACTTAATATGTAGTTATTATACCTAGCATCATCAATAATATGACCATTTGAATTGAAGCGAAATACACCTGCTCTGATTGAATTTGCTACATGCAGTTGTTCATTTGGAGTCTTCGTGCCAATACCAATATTGCCATTCTGAGTATTTATTGCTAATACATTCCATTTATCAGCTCCTGAGTATCTTGTTCCAATTCCAAATATATTCGAGCCGAAATTAACATTGTCAAACCCTAAATATGCTCCAACTTGTCCACCATCTTGTATATATTCTAGCATAGGGTTATCTCCTTCATCATTGTTATCTGTATCAGCTTCAATTCTTATAGATGAATTGCCCGATGTACTGCTACTAATATGTAAATTAGCATTTGGTGAGGATGTTCCAATTCCTACTTTTCCTTTATTTACAATCATATCACCACTACCTGTTTTCCAATAAGTAAACCATCCACCATCTTCGGGGCTGTAATGTCCAAAGGCTATTGAAGATGCAGGTTTAGACATAAAAAAATAGCGATTAGAGTGACCAGATGGTTCAAACCTAATTTGGTCATAAGCTGCAGTTAAAGTTATTGTTGTGTTTGTTATTTGTGCATTTACAGCACTTATAGTTAGTGTAAGTACTATTAATAAATTAATGCTTTTCATTTTGTTTTAGGTTATCGCTCTGTAATATTACTTCATACTTTACAATTGTATTTGCAAAAAATACTAAAATGATTATGTACATTTATATCAATGAAAAATGCCATTGATATTCAGAATCGTGTCTTTGAGAAAATCAAAGAATTACTGCCCGCAAACACCTCTTTTGTGGATGAGCTTGCAATTGTACTTGATATTAGTAACGATAGTGCCTACCGCAGAATTAGAGGAGAAAAGTTGCTTTCGATAGAAGAATTACTAAAACTAGGTACGTCCTATAATATTTCGTTCGATTCTCTTCTTCAAAATAATATTGATAATGTTTCTTTCAATTACAGATCTATAAATGGAAATATAAGTTTCGAAGCCTACTTTAATTCAATTCTTGAAAACCTTAAACTAGTTGCAGAGTTTGATAAAAAGGAATTGATTTATATGGCCAAAGATTTGCCTTTGGTACAATATTTTGAGTACCCACAAATAACCGCATTTAAGCTCTTTTTTTGGTATAAAACCATTTTAGGAGATTCTAAATTTGATGCAGACCAATATGACCCTGCGCTAATTTCTAATTCCATTTTTGAAACGGGCAGGCAGATACGAGGGGCATATATTAAAATTCCTTCAATCGAAATTTGGAATAAAGAATCAATAAATAGTACGCTTAACCAAATTGAGTTTTATTATGACTGTGGTTATTTTACAGATTTGAATTTGTTAAAGACCATTTTTGAAGAGCTTAAACAATTAGTGTTGCAAGTTAAAAATGATGCAAAACTTGGATATAAAACCTCATTGGTTCATCCTGCAACTGAAAACAAGGAAAATTATAAGTTGTATTATAATGAAATTACCATTGGCGACAACACTATATTTTTTGATATGGGGGATCGAAAAATAGCAAATATTACCCATAATGTGCTCAATATTTTAACTACGAGCAACCCTGAGTTTTGCAACGAAACACATAAAGCTCTCAAGAATATCATTAAGAAATCAGACTTAATAAGTGTAGTATCTGAAAAGCAGCGGAACAAATTTTTTAATGTGATACTTCAAAAAATTGAAGCACTTCGAATCAAGTTACTTGCCTGATTTTTTATAGTCAGTTGTTTGCACTAATAACCTTAAGGACACCTCTATTAATTGCTTGCGCCCTCTGGCTTTAGTATCTGATTTAGCACCAAGGCGTGGTTTCGCAGGTAGGCTGG
>CAZZML010000251.1:0-5112 GCA_964654735.1 uncultured Roseivirgaceae bacterium
CGTTCCATCTAACAAAAAACTAGCTAATTTGGCTCTCTACCCATTTTCTAGCATTTACAAATCCTTCTATCCAAGGGGTAACTTCATCGTACTTATTTGTATAGTATGGCCAGTTCCATGGAAAAATGGATCTTTCTAAGTGAGGCATTATGGCTAAATGCCTTCCATTAGAAGAACAAACTGCTGCTGCACTAAAGTCTGAACTATTGGGATTTGCAGGGTAGCCTTTATAAGAATACGTTCCTACTATTTGCGATGATTGCTCATTGGTTAGTTCAAACTTGCCCTCTCCGTGTGCAACCCAAACTCCAAGCTTACTACCTTCTAAACTCGAAAACATCACAGAATCATTTTTAGGAATGGTCATATTAACAAATCCTGATTCAAATTTATGCGATTCATTATGAGCCATTTTGGGGTGATCCAATTTTTCTTCGTACACCAATCCTAGTTCCATCATTAACTGGCAGCCATTGCAAACCCCTAAGCTTAATGTGTCTTCACGGGCATAGAAATTATCTAATACGGCTTTTGCTTTGGGGTTGTAAATAAAAGCACCTGCCCATCCTTTGGCAGAGCCAAGTACATCGGAGTTAGAAAATCCGCCTACAAACACAGCCATATTAATGTCTTCCAGTGTTTCTCTCCCAGAAATTAAATCGGTCATATGTACATCCTTTACCTCAAAACCTGCGAGGTATAGGGCATGCGCCATTTCACGGTCTCCATTTACGCCTTTTTCACGAATAATAGCTGCTTTTGCATTACTCTTCTTATGAGTTTTATCCAATCCGAATTGAGCTAGTTTTCCTGTAAAGGAATCATTGAATGTATAAGTTAAAGGTTGCGATTTATAATTATCAAATCTTTCTTTTGCTAGTTGTTTGCCACTTTGGTGCTGATCTAATAGGTAAGATGATTTATACCAAATGTCTCTTAGCTCATCAATATTTAATGTTAAATCTCCATTAATATTTAGGGTTCTTGAATTTGTAACTGAAGCAATTTCAACAAAATCAATTTCTTCTTCTCTCAATCGGTTTACCAAATGGTCATTCTCAACTTGCAGGATAACCCCTGAATTTTGATTAAATAAATTAATAGTAAGGTCAGCTCCATTGAATTCTTTTGTTGAAATGTTAAGCCCAACATTTGGTGTTGGGAAACACATTTCGGCAAGAGCAGTTATAATACCTCCATCGGAAATATCATGACCTGCCAATATTTCGCTAGCCACAATACTTTCTTGAATTATATTAAACACCTTTTTTAAATAAGCAGTATCATTAATAGTAGGTGCGTCATTGCCGATAGTATTTAACACTTGGGCAAGGCTGCTTCCTCCAAGTTTAAATTCGTCTTGGCTCAAATTAATATAGATTAGTTTGGTTCCTGCAATTGGAATTAAGGTAGGTTCCACTACTTTAGTAATGTCTGTAACCTCTCCTACAGCAGAAATAATTACTGTGCCCGGTGATTTTACCGATTTACCATCTTTGTACTTTTGAGTCATCGAAAGCGAATCCTTACCGGTTGGAATATTAATACCCAGTTCACAAGCAAATTCACTAACTGCTTCCACCGCTTCGTACAACCGAGCATCCTCTCCCCTATTTTTGCAAGGCCACATCCAATTGGCACTGAGCGATACTCCACTTAATTTACCTTCGATAGGTGCCCAAATAATATTTGTTAAGGCTTCTGCTATTGCATTTTTCGATCCTGCTTTAGGGTCAATTAATCCAACAACTGGGCTATGCCCTATGCTGGTTGCTATTCCTTTCTCTCCTTCGTAGTCGATAGCCATTACCCCTACATTATTTAAAGGGAGTTGAATTTGTCCGCAAGTTTGTTGTTTGGCCACTTTACCAGTTACCGAGCGATCTACTTTATTAGTTAACCAATCTTTACAAGCCACCGATTCTAATTGTAAAACCTTATGTAAGTTTTGTTCGAAATCGGCATTAGCGTAAGAAATTGATTTAAAGTTATTTTCTAAAGTTTCGTCCTTAATAATTGTTGTTGGAGAAGAACCAAACATATGCACCAAACCCCAATCGATTGGATTCTTTCCATTTTTCCCCACAAACTTAAATTGCATATCTCCTGTAGTTTCACCTACGGTGTACATCGGAGAACGTTCGCGTTCTGCAATTTTTGAAAGGGTATCGATATGCTCTTTGCCTATTACTAGCCCCATTCGCTCCTGCGATTCGTTGCCAATAATCTCTTTCTCTGAAAGAGTAGGATCACCTACTGGAAGTTTACGCACTTCAATGGCTCCACCTGTAGTTTCTACTAACTCTGACAAACAATTTAAATGCCCACCGGCTCCATGGTCGTGTATAGAAACGATTGGGTTATTATCCATTTCGGCCATAGCACGAATTGCATTGGAAACCCTTTTTTGCATTTCAGGATTAGACCGTTGGATGGCATTTAACTCGATTGAATTAGAAAATTCGCCTGTTGCCACCGATGAAACAGCTCCACCACCCATGCCAATTCTATAATTATCTCCACCGAGCACTACAATTTGGTCACCTTTTTTAGGATCATCTTTTAAGCTATCCTCTTCTTTTGCGTACCCTATACCACCTGCCTGCATTATTACCTTATCGTACCCCAATAACTCATTATCCATTTGTTGTTCAAATGTGAGTACACTACCAGAAATTAAAGGTTGGCCAAATTTATTGCCAAAGTCTGATGCCCCATTAGAAGCTTTAATAAGAATATCTAAGGGTGATTGGTATAGCCAAGGCCTCGCTTTTGTGGCTTTTTCCCAAGGTCTTCCGTCTTCTGTACGAGGGTAGGAAGTCATATAAACGGCTGTTCCTGCAAGGGGCATACTCGCTTTCCCACCTGCCATTCTATCTCTAATTTCTCCACCCGAACCTGTAGCTGCTCCATTAAAAGGTTCAACCGTAGTTGGGAAATTATGCGTTTCTGCTTTTAAAGAGATAACCGATTTATACTCTTTAGTTTGGAAATAATCTGGTTGGTGTTGGGTTGCAGGGGCAAATTGTGTAGCCTTTGGCCCTTTTACAAAGGCCACATTATCCTTGTAGGCCGACACCAATCGGTTGGGGTTTTTATTGGAAGTTTTTCGAATCAGCTTAAACAATGATGATTCCTTTTCTTCTCCATCAATTATAAAAATCCCATTAAAGATTTTATGACGACAGTGTTCGCTGTTAACCTGCGAGAAACCAAACACTTCGCTATCAGTTAGGTTTCTGCTGAGCTCTTTGCTTACACCTTCGAGATACCCAATTTCCTCTTTGTTAAGAGCCAGTCCTTCTTGCTGATTATAGGCAGTAATATCTTCGATTTCTAAAATTTCTTCTGGAGCAACATCTAGGTCAAACATCTCTTGGTTTAGCCCCTGGTATTTGCGCTGCAACATAGGGTCGAAGGAGCTAGAACCTGAAATGAATTCTTCAATTCGTATAATCCCATCAATGCCCATATTTTGGGTAATTTCAACTGCATTGGTACTCCAAGGGGTTACCATTTCGCTTCTAGGGCCAATAAAGCTGCCCTCTACAGTAGGTGTTTCAATAAGAGCTGCATCACCAAAAAGCCAGACTAACTTAGGTTGGCTTTCTGTAGTTATTGCCTCAAACGATTGAACAGCAAAAATAGAATTAGAAGAATTTTTATAGAAAGAAATCATGCAGCTAAAATTAAGGAGGCAAAGTTAGTTTATTCGTTTGAATTTGAAGTTGATTTACAATAACTCTGTTGGTAACTTTCTTGTAGAATGTTATTGTCAGATTGGTTTGTCTAAAAATTCTTCAAGAGGGTACACCATAGTTAAATTTTTTAATAAATAGGGCATTTTTACAGGAGCAATTACATAACTTTCTGTTGCTTTAATATCTTCTAAAGCAACCCAAAACCCTCTGCTCACTTTTGGTGTTGTGGATGTCTTTATTTCAATAGCAATAACTCTAGATGCTTTTGTTAAAACTAAATCTAATTCATTCCCGTTTGAAGATCGATAAAAATTATGGTTCCAATTTTTGTATTTGATTAGCACATTTTCAATTACTGTAACTTCCCATGAGCTCCCATAAACTGGGTGAGAAAATAATTCATCATAAGTTTCTATTTTTAAGAGTGTATGTAATACGCCCGTGTCTCTAAATATAATTTTAGGAGTTTTAGTAATTCTCTTTTTTGTGTTTATATGGTAGGGCTCAACTATTCGAATCATAAATGTATAAGCCAATATATCAATGTAATGCTTTATTGTGGTATGGCTCAAACCCATTGATTTACCTAATAAAGAATAATTTATTAATTGACCATTAATATGTGCTAGCATAACCCATAACCTTCTAATATTATTAGGAGCAATGTCAAACCCAAAATTTCTTAAATCTCTCTCCAAAAACGTTTTAATGTAATTATTAATCCATACAAATGAATTTTTGTTGGATTTAGCTAAAATGCTTAAAGGCATTCCTCCCAATAATCTATAGGATTGCATAGAGATTTTATTTGAAATTTCCTTCCAAACAAAAGGACTTAGTTCAAAATAGTAGATTCGCCCAGCTAAGCTTTCTGAACTCTGGCGCATCAGCTCTGGGGAGGATGAACCCAAAATAATAAATTTTGTATCAGGGTTATTATCTATAAAGGGTCTTAGCTCTGTAAATAAATTTGGCATCATTTGAATTTCATCAATGCAAATTGTTTTCCCTCTATTAAGTGTTAAAAATGCCTCGGTTTCATTTATAAGCTGCCTATCCGAATTCAGTTCCATATCCAAGAAAACTACATTACTATCTTTAGCAATAAGTTGTTTTGCCAATGTAGATTTGCCCACTTGCCGTGCTCCTATAATAGCAACAACAGGAATGTTTTTTTGCTGCTGTTCAATTTCTGATTGAAGTAGTCTAGTGATTTTCATAGTTAATATTTAGATAAATATATAACATAAGTATGCAAATTGCAAGTGTAACACTCAAATTACATACTTTTTTTATCTAAACGCTCTCCAAATAGCTCCAATATAAACGAAGAAGATTTATTTAACCCGCATTATTCAATAGAGCTTCTATTGCTAATACAAACTACTGCAAATCAGTCGTTTCACTAAGT
>CAZZML010000252.1:0-5097 GCA_964654735.1 uncultured Roseivirgaceae bacterium
TAAAGGAATTATTATTGGAGAGACAACTATTCAAAAAATATAATGAATCATGTTTAGAAATTATATCAAAATAGCGTGGCGGAATCTCACAAAAAACAAACAGCAGACTATAATTAACCTATTGGGTCTGACCTTGGGCACGGTAAGCTGCTTGACAATTCTACTTTATGTTTTTGCCCAGCTTGGCTTTGATCAGCATTTTACAGATGCTGAATCAATTTATCGGGTAGAGACTATAATAGAACGAGATGGTAAGGAAAGTTTTGATACGGCAGCGGCTTCTCCACCGATAGCCTTTGCTCTAAAGGAAGATTTTGGTGAGATTAGAGAAGTTACGCGGATAGTTCTAACAGATTTTTTCTATAGTAATTTAATACGCGCAGCAGAAAATAAAGAAGCCTATTATGAGCCAAGAAGTTATATGGCCGACTCAACTTTTTTTAAGGTATTTGATTACAAATTTTTGCAGGGAGATATTGAGACGGCCTTAAACGAGCCTAATTCGCTAGTACTTTCTTCACATTTAGCCAATAAGATGTTCAGTACGAAAAATGTCCTTGGTAAAGCTGTAATCTGGGGTAGTGGTGAAGATGCCCAAACACTTACGGTCAAAGGTGTATTCGATGAAAATTTCGGAAAATCGCATCTCAATCCAAATTATATTGTGAGTATGAGTACCCCTGGTATTGGTACATTCGTACAAACTTTTGAAGATTTTGCCACGAATAATTTTGTGTATAGTTATGTGAAACTCGTTCCTAATGCAGATACTGAGCAATTACAAAAAAAACTTCCTGCTTTTATACAGCAAAGAGGAGCTAAAAACCTGTCAGATGCAGGAATGGATAATAAACTATTATTGTTAAAAAAAGTAACAGATATTCATTTGCATTCGGCAGGACGTAAAAATCAAATCGATAGAGTATCAAATATAAAATATCTTTATTTTTTATTGACTTTAGCCTTTTTTATTCAATTGGTAGCCTGTATTAATTTTATAAACCTCAGTACAGCCAGAGCAAGTAAACGTGCCAAGGAAATCGGGGTGCGTAAAGTCGTGGGTGCAGGAAAAAATGCCTTGATGCGGCAGTTTTTAGGAGAATCTCTGCTCTTGTCAGTATTTACTATGCTGATTAGCATTCCTATAACAATTCTTCTATTACCTTTTGTAAACGAACTTACTCAAGAGGCATTGAATTATTTAAATATCTTCAATTGGAAAATTACAGCTTTATTGTTCGGTCTAGGAATTTTCACTGGGCTAGTAGCCGGTATCTATCCAGCAGTAATTTTATCCTCGATAAAACCTGTCAAAGCTCTGAAGAGTACTACTATATTACAATCTGGCAACGGTAATTTCAGAAAAGCACTAGTGGTCTTTCAGTTTGTGGTTTCCATAAGTCTTATAGCTACGGTTATCATAATAACGCAACAATTTCGATTTACCCAGAATAAAGACCTTGGTTTTAAGAAAGATAATTTATTGGCTTTGCGAATAGGTACCAATGAGGCTTCCAGTAAGTTTGAATCAATTAAGGCTGCATTTTTGAGTATACCAGGCGTACTTGACGTATCAAGTGGAAATTATGCACCCTCTGAATTAGTTTTGGCAGATAACGGTCTATATCTTCCAGGAGGAACTAGGGAAAAGAATACCATCGTAAAACGTAACGGTGTAAGTGACGGCTACTTTAAAACAATGGGTATCCCTCTCTTGGAAGGAAGAGATTTTCGAGAGGCAGATACTACCGATCAGATTATTGTAAACGAGGCTACACTTAAGGCCTTTAATATCAAACGTGAGGAAGCCCTAAGTTCAAAACTTGTGCAAAGTTTTGGTGATGAAACCTATGAAATGCAAATCATTGGTGTTGTAGCCGATTATCACTATGCCTCTTTAAAAGATGAAATAGCTCCATTGTTTTTGCATAAAGAGAATGAACCCAATTGGCTGTTCCTTCGAACCGAGACAAAGAATTATGAGCAGTTGTTAACTAGTTTAGAGCAACAATGGAAAGCAACTGTAAACAATGTCCCGTTTGACTATAGGTTTGTTGATAAAGAGGTAGAAAAACTTTACGATGAAGAAAAACGACTTGGCCTAATTTCGGTAATCTTTACTATTCTGGCTATTCTTATCAGTTGTTTGGGACTGTTTGGTTTGATTTCATATGTAGCCGAACAAAAGAAGAAAGAAATCGGTATTCGGAAGGTATTGGGTGCCAGTATCAATTCCGTAGTCCAATTATTAACCAAAGATTTTATAAAACTAGTTGGGATTGCCTTTTTAATCGCCTCCCCGATTGCCTATTATTTTATGGAACGATGGCTTGAAAATTTCACTTATCATATCGATATTCAATGGTGGGTCTTTGCGTTAGCAGGAGGTTTTGCTCTAATTATAACACTGTTAACTGTAGGTTTTCAGTCTATAAAATCAGCAATTGCAAATCCTGTAAAAAGTTTACGTACAGAATAGTCCCCCCTGTCCGCTTATGGCGGATCTCCCCAAAGGGGAGAATTAGAGGAATAAAAATAATTATCATGTTTAAAAATCATCTTAAAATAGCTTGGAGAAACCTAATCAAAAATAAGGTTTACTTCGTAATAAACATATTTGGGCTTTCTATCGCTTTAACAGTTTCATTTCTAATGTTGCTTTGGGTGTATGATGAATATAATATGGATAAATTCCATACGAATAATGATCAATTATATCGTGTAAAACGTACAATCCCATTAGAAGCAGGAGTTTTGGATGTTTATAGAAGCATATCATACCCTTTATTAAAAACTGCTAAAGAACAAATACCTGAAATAAAAGAATATATTACAATAGGGCACAGTTTCGAAGACAATTTAGAAGTTAATAATATTGATTTCAGAGCATTGGGTACTTTTGCTAATGCTAATGCTAATTTGTTTTCCAGTTTTTCTTTCCCAATTATTGCAGGAGATATTTCTCAATTGGATAAAAAACCTGAAACAATTGTTATATCAGAGCGTTTGGCTAAACGTATTTGGGGTAATAATTGGTTAAAACAAGCCATTGGTAGTAATATTCATATACATGACAATAGTAATTTTACTGTGGAAGCGGTTTATAAAGATTTTCCAAAGCATTCATCTGTCCAAAATGATTTTTATTACAGTTTTGATCAGCATTTAAAAGATAATGATTGGTTGTTAGAATGGGCTAATAATGGTATGCAAGGTGTATTTCTGTTGAGGGAAGATGCTAATGTTGCACAAGTGTCTGTAAAATTAGAAGAACTTCTTCATGCCAATATTGAAAAAGAAAATAAAGAAGGGGTATTCTTACAAAAATTTTCAGACGATTATCTTTATGGACAATTTGATGAAAAAGCACAGGTAAGCGGAGGGAGAATTGAATATGTTAGAATATTTATGATTGCTGCCATTTTTCTTTTGATTATTTCATGTATCAATTTTGTAAATTTATCTACTGCTTATGCTATTAAAAGATCAGGTGAAATTGGTATTAGAAAAGCTGTTGGTGCACATAAAAATACAATTATAACACAGTTTTTTACCGAAACTACATTAATAACATTCATTTCGTTTGTAGCTGCCTCATTATTTACTTGGCTATTGATGCCTTATATCAATAGTATTACCGAGAAAAGACTAGATGCAAACCTTTTACAAATGAGTATTTGGTTGGGTATTTTAGGTGTATTTACTATTACTACATTATTATCAGGAGCCTATCCAGCACTGGTTATTTCTTCCTTTAAACCAGTTGATGCCTTAAAAGGGAAAGGACAAGAAAAAAAGAATACCATTTCGTTAAGAAAAGGCCTTGTAGTACTTCAGTTTGGGTTGACTATCTTATTAATTGTGGCTGCCATTATAGTCAGACAACAAGTTGACTTCATTAATCAAAAGGATTTAGGTATTGCCAAAGATCATATTGTATCAATTCATCAAGGTGAAGAGCTTACTGAGAAATATGAAGTATTACGGAATGAACTAATGACCTCGGAAGGTATTGAAGATGTTACTTTGGTTGGTCCTTCACCATTAGATATTACAGCCTCATCTAGTGGAATTAAATGGCCTGGTAAGACCAGTGAAGAGGAGAACATAGAGTTTTCATTGCTTTGGACTGCCTATAATTTTCCAGATGTCTTTGAAATTCCTATAAGTGCGGGCAACTATTATCGAGAAGGAACCATTGACACCCTTAATATAGTACTCAATGAAAGCGCAATTGAAATCATGGGTATTCAAGATCCTATAGGTAAAACCATTGAGGTTTGGGGTAAACAAAAACAAATTATAGGTGTCCTAAAAGATTTTCATAATGTATCATTATATGAACCTATACAGCCTTCAGTTTTCTTTTTAGACCCTAACGATGCTGGAATGATGTTTGTGAAATTAGAAGGAGATGGTATCAAAAAAGGAATTGCTTCAATTCAATCCGTATTTGACAAGATATTACCTAGTGTACCATTTCATTATGACTTCTTAGACCAAGAATATGCGGCTAAATATAAAAGTGAAACCTTAACAGGCTCACTAACATACTATTTTGCATTTATCTCTATTCTTATTTCATGCCTTGGTCTTTTTGGCCTTGCCACATTTATGGCCAAGCAACGTACCAAGGAAATAGGCATTAGAAAAGTACTTGGCGCAAGTGTAAAAAACATAACTATTTTAATTTCAAAAGATTTTTTAAAATTGGTGTTATGGGCAATTATAATAGCTTCACCAATTGCGTATTTCTTTATGCAACGATGGTTAGAAGATTTTACATATAGAATTGATATCAATTGGTGGGTCTTTGCGTTAGCAGGAGGTTTTGCTCTAATTATAACACTGTTAACTGTAGGTTTTCAGTCTATAAAATCGGCGATTGCAAACCCGGTAAAAAGTTTACGTACAGAATGATTCATCCCAAAAGGGAATAAAAGGGAAATAAAATGATTAAGGAGATCAAAATGAAATAAGAATTGAATAAATCCAGAATCCATTCCTCCTCCTTGGGAGGAGGCTAGGAGGAGGACAAAAACAAATATCATGTTAAAAAATTATTTTAAAATAGCAATTAGAAATCTTTGGCGTCAT